>CALBPW010000123.1 GCA_937899145.1 uncultured Bacteroidota bacterium | reverse complement strand
GTTCTGCTACAAGTTCAACCGAATGTATTTCGGAGACAGGCTGTTCGACAGGCTGGTGCTTGCCTCGATTTCATACAAACCAACCTTCACCCACCGCAAGTATGGGAGTTGGGGTGATTGCGGATAATCATTTTTTTTTATACCTTTATGGCAGTTGTTAATCAAAATAAGAGATAAAAATGAGAAAAATATTAGCATCTATGATACTGGTTGCAAGCGCTTTCACCAGCTGCAATGATCAAAACTTCCGTTCTGTCAATGCCGCCGAGTTCGAGCAGATAATCAAACAGTCGGACATCATTGTCCTCGATTCTCGCACACCGCAGGAATACGCTGACGGACACATCCGCAATGCAGTCAATATTGACGTTGAAGCCGCCGATTTCGAGCAAAAGGCTGTTGCCTCTCTCGATAAATCCAAGACCATCGCCGTCTATTGCCGCAGCGGACGCCGCAGCAAAACAGCAGCCGCAACCCTCGCCAAAAACGGCTTCTCCGTCATCGAGTTGGATTGCGGCATACTATGCTGGTCATCAGCGGGGAAGGAAGTGGTGAAATGAGATATTACAGCCTGTCTCTCAAAATTGTCCCCACTTTGTCTGGCGTTACAATTCCATGTTCGCGCCGAGTTTCGGTTTTCACATAAAGGGAAATATGGGACATTGAAACACTGCGACACGCCCGCAACTGGAACGAATGGAAGGAATATGCCAAATCTTATTATCCGAGAAAAAATGAAAAATATATTGATGCTATTTTTGGGTATTGGGCTTCTCGTTAGCGCAATGTCATGCGGCGACAAAAGCGACACTCACCACAAATGCACTTTCACTTTTACGAAGGACATGCTGGAATAAAACTGAAGCACTAACCTAATTGGGATTGGGGTTAGTTGGTGTGTTACAGACTAATCACAATCCTTCATTAAACAAATTAAAACCAATGAAATAGTTTATATTTCTAATTACAATGCTTTTCGCATTGTCATTCGTTTCCTGCGACAAGGACGGCGAAACAACCATCGACACGTTCCCAATGAGAAATTTTTATGTGAACAAGAAAACAGGGATTTTTCTTTTTGTGATTTCTAAAATTATGATTGCAATGGAGAATGCCACAGGCAGAAAATGGTCAGCTTCCGCAACTGACTGATGAAGAAATAAACGAAGAAATACGACTTTACAGAGAAGGGAAATGAAAGTTTATGCCGTAATAGACACCAATGTGCTTGCATCCGCATTGTTGTCAAATTTTTTCAAATTATGCTTCGAAGCGTAATGCTTTGCAATATTAAAATTCACCCACGAGGTGCACTATTTTTTTGATAATGCACCCTCTGAGTGCAAATTTTTATAAAAATTGCACCCGCTAAGTGCAATTTGGTTATATTTGCAAAAATCTTAAGCTATGGATACGAATTTAATCACGTATATGCGAAATCAGTTGGCAAATACACCTGCTGATTTTCAGCGATATATGTACGAGCGAATCAATTGGAACGACCGACTTTTCGGGTTGGTGGGGCCGCGCGGCGTGGGCAAGACAATACTGTTTCTGCAATATATCAAGCAAAACTTCGACCGTGAGCGGATACTCTACATTTCGGCCGACAACACATATTTTGCGACTCATTCGTTGGTTGACACTGCCGACGAATTCAGTCGCGAAGGCGGACAGCATTTGTTTATAGATGAGATACATAAATACTCAAATTGGTCGAGAGAACTGAAGCAGATTTACGACACGCACCCCGACCTGAAAATAGCCTTCACTGGCTCGTCAATACTCGACATTAACAAAGGCGAGGCAGATTTAAGTCGTCGCGCGCCAATGTATTATATGCAAGGATTGTCGTTCCGCGAGTATCTTGCTATGTTTCATAGGATTATAGTTCCCAAATATGAATTTGAAGATATTATTGCAAACCGTGCCGAAATAACAGGCGAGCGGCATCCATTACCTTTGTTCCGTGATTATCTGCAACGTGGCTACTATCCATTTGCTATGGATAGTCGGTTCGATGTGGAACTGAATCAGGTGATAAATTTTACAATGGAGGTTGACATTCCACAATTCGCAAAAATGAACGTCTCAACTGGACAAAAATTGAAAAAACTGCTTGCGATTGTTGCAGAAAGCACACCATTTAAGCCGGTTATGGACAAAATATCAAAAAAGATTAACGTGAGCCGCAACGACGTTGGCGACTATTTCTACTATATGGAACGCGCCGGAATGATTGGGCAGTTGCGTGATGCGACAAGCGGAATAATCGGGTTGGGCAAGGTTGAAAAAATCTATTTGGATAATACTAATTTAGCATACATCTTGGGTGGCAATGCAACAAACATAGGTAACGTCAGAGAGACGTTTTTCTTTAATCAGATGAGGGTCAACCACAAAGTTTTTTCTTCAGAAGTAGCTGATTTCAAGATAAATAATTGCACTTTCGAAGTCGGAGGCAAGCATAAGGGATTACGGCAAATTGCCACTATGCCAGATGGTTTTGTTGTGAAAGACGACATTGAATACGGGTCAAGTAATATAATACCCCTTTGGGCATTTGGGTTAAATTATTGATTCCGAACTGCAATTTCTCTAAATTACGCTTCAAGGCGTAACGCCTCATGGCGTAATCGTAAAAATTTATTAAGGACTTCCAAACAAATCTAATTGATTTTCAGTATATTATGTGCAGAATTTTGTAAAAATGTTTTGCAAAAGACATTGTTAGAATTTTGATAAATCATTGATTTTTTGTGTGTTGACAAAAAATAATAAATATGTCAGATAATCAAAAAAATATCATATAAAAGACCGGAAAAAAGTTGTATTCTCGTTCGCTTGTGGAAATTTTCTATACTTGCTGTAACCAAAAGTTGCATTTATAAGCCAGATTTCGCCTTTTATTCTTTTTGACACAGATTTTTGGATGGTCTCAACCCTACAGCACGACACCATGCAGTGCGGCATAGCCTGCCTGCAGATGGTGTGCCGTCACTACGGGCGCGACTACTCGCTTGGCTATCTGGAGCAGATTTGCCACGCCACCACCGAAGGTGTCTCACTGCTTGGCATAAGCGAGGCGGCAACGCGGCTCGGGCTGCATACGGTTTGCGGGAAGGTTGAATTAGAAGCACTTGCCAACGCTCCGCTTCCCGCTATCCTGCACTGGAGGCAGAACCATTTTGTGGTGCTCTACAAAGCGATGCGCGGCAAATATTTTGTGGCCGACCCTGGCAAAGGCCTTGTAAAATATTCAGATAAAGAGTTTGGCACAAACTGGCTCAGCACACAGTCCGAGGGCCGCGAGTGCGGCATTGCAATGTTCATTGAGCTAACACCCGAATTTTACAAACACAAGTCGGAGCGGTACGGGCAACTGCGCAGTTTCAGTTTCCTGTTCGGCTATCTTAAACAATACCGCCGTTATTTCGGGCAGATAATGTAATTGCCGAAGTTGATAAAACTATTTTCATTCAAGACGGGACAAACTATCTTTAAAGTGCGTTTAAACATCGTTTCAAAACCTTTTCAGGCTGATTTGCAAACGGGGCAAAAAGGTTCAGTGTCAATATTGATAGCAAATGGAAATTTGCTGGACAAAATATTGTAGCCGCTTTTTTGCCAGTTATCAAGTGGTGGTTTGGCTCGCACGCTGAGTAAAGACGTGGCACGCCACGTCTCTACTACTCTTGCGCCAATTTGGTAATCTGTGCAATGTATTTTCCGATGATGTCAAATTCAAGATTTACAAGTGTTCCAACCTTGATTGTGTGGAAGTTAGTATTGTCGAAGGTGTAAGGAATGATGCACACTTCAAAGGTATTGCGTGTTGGGCGGCAAACGGTTAGGCTTACGCCATTTACGGTTACAGAGCCTTTATCTACAGTAAGATAGCCGCGTTTGGCCATTTCGCTATCAAAATCGTACTCAAAAGTGAACACGTGGCTTCCTTCGGCATCTTCAACATTTATGCAGCGTGCGGTTTTGTCGACGTGGCCTTGCACAATGTGTCCGTCGAGGCGGCCGTTCATCAGCATCGAGCGTTCAACATTCACTTTATCGCCAACTTTCAGCAAGCCAAGATTTGAGCAGTCGAGGGTCTCTTTCATGGCTGTAACAGTGTATGTTCCGTCTTTTATGCGGACAACCGTTAGGCAAACGCCGTTGTGCGCTACGCTTTGGTCTATTTTCAGCTCATCAACAAACGAGCATTTCAGTGTAAAATGCAGATTTTCTTGCTCTTTTTCAATGCCGACAACTTCGGCAAACTCTTCAACAATTCCTGAAAACATTGTAGTAAATTATTATCAATTAGCAAAATAAAGATTGTGAATGCTATCACAATAAATTAAGTTGCTAAATTAATTATTCTTCTACTATCGGCTTATATCGAATTGCGAAAAAATGCAAAATGTAGAGTAAGCAATTGATTTTTAGCGTTGTTTTTCCGCTTTATACGTTGCTACGTGCCGTTCCGATTTTTCTTTATAAATATCGGCTATAGTAACCATAATGCCTGTTTCTTCCACATCGCCAAAATAAGGGTTGAGGCTGGTGCCGAACACTTTAAGCGTTGGCGAAAGACTCATATATGAGTTGATGAGTGGAGGAATGCGCTCACCACGTGCACGCACTTCGCGCGATAAGGTTTTGTAATCTTCTTTGTAGTTGTTGCCTTTGAAGGCCGGTTGTAATTGTTTAAGATTAAAATGTAAATCGAGAGGATTGAGTAAGTGCATAAGTTCTTCGTTTCCACCAAAATACAAATTCATAAAATATAGCAAAAAGTTTCTTGCCTCTTGATTGTAGTGCCGATACATTGTAACTTTTCCGAAGAAATATTTTACCTGCGGATAATCAACAACTAATGTTCCGAGTCCGTCCCAAAGGTTATCGAGTGTGTAAAGGCTACGCCGGCCGCTGCCAATGGCTTGATTTTCAGGAACAACAAACGAGCGTCCAAGCTCTATTATGTAGGGGAGATAATTTTTTTTGAAATTGTCGGAGTAGTAGAATAGTTGCGAAGTCGCTAAAATTGGGTTTCCATCGGCATCGAGTGGAGCTTCGCTGCCAGCTATGAACCGGTAGCCGCCAAGTATTTCTTGCGATTCGGGATTCCACACAATCAGCTGGCTGTAAGGTTTTTCGGCGGTGTCGTATTCATCGATGTCGCAAGCGAGCCCTGTGCCGCCGCCGGCTGTGCGGAAAGTCAGTTCGCGTAGGCGGCCAACCTCGCGTAGTAAATTTGGCGAGTCAAAATGCTTGAAAATGTATATCTCATTATCGCCGAAATTTGTTTTGCGGACAAATTTATCAGGAGTTAATTCGCTTAAAATTAAACTTTTATCTATAGGCGCGATTATGTTTTCCATAGTAATTTTTCTTCCTTACAAATTGTGTGCAAGTTAAGCAAGATTTTCAGCCGTTTGATGACAATGAATACGAAGTTTCTCTAAGCGTTTTCACCCATTCTTGTGGTGTTTCGCTTTTATCGAAAGTTTGCCAACTTATTGGTTTGCCGAATGTTATTGTAATATCACGGTCGTATTGATTGTACATTTCGTCAATCAGATAAAACATTTCTAAATTGGCTTTTATGTGAAGTTTTTTTCTGATGTTGGCAAGGTTGTAAAAGAATCGTGAATTTTGCCCTGTGATGTGTGCTGGCACTATATCGCGCTGATATTTAACAGATTGTGTCAGGAAATTTCGTTTCCATTCAAGGTCGATAATCTGTCCGTTGATTTTGCGGGAGCAAAGTCCGGCAGGGAAATATAGTATGTGTTTTTCGCTTTTGTAGGCATTGTCAATAGCTTCAACGCCTTCGCGCGATTGACGTCCGTGTTTGTTAATGGGCAGAAAAACGCCTTGCATATTGGTTAAATTGAGCAGCAAATCGTTTACAGGAAAAAACAATTCGCCAAAATGGTGATATACAGCACTTGTAAAAACAAGTCCATCAAGCCCGCCAAGCGGGTGATTTGATATGAAAACCAATCGTTTGGCATCGGCAGGAATATTTTCAGTGCCTTCAACTTTTATTTTCGCGCCAAACATTGTCAAAGCATTGTCCACAAATTCGTACGGGCCGGCAAACTGGTTTTCGCGCAAAAACCAATTTATTTCGTCGATGTGCAAAGTGCGTTTAACCTTGTTCATCATGAATTCAGGTATCAGTTTCAATAGTTTCGGATTCTTTGAACTGATGATTTTTTCAATATCGATTTGCGTACATTCGGCTGGCATATTATTGTTTAAAGTCTAACAGGTTTAATAAGCTGAAAATCAACTTTTACTCTTGACGTTTAAATCCTAATCATAAATGAAAGGAGGCACTATTTGCGCCCCCTTTTTATTAATATTCAGCGAATTACAATGTTCGTTTAACTTCCATTTCCTCATAAACTTCAATCACATCGCCAACTTTCACATCGTTGTATTTATCGATGTTCAAGCCGCAATCCATACCTGTAAGCACCTCTTTTGCGTCGTCTTTGAAGCGTTTGAGTGAGCCAAGTTCGCCAGTGTAAACCACAATGCCATCGCGGATTACGCGCACTTTCGATGTGCGTTTAACTTTACCATCGCGGACAAAGCAGCCTGCAACTGTTCCAACTTTCGAAATCTTATAAACCTCGCGTACCTCAACCGTACCAATAACTTCCTCTTTAATTTCAGGCGAAAGCATACCTTCCATCGCGTCTTTCACCTCGTTTATGGCATCGTAAATTATTGAGTATAAGCGAATATCCACTTGCTCGCGCTCTGCCAATTTGCGCGCATCCATTGATGGGCGCACTTGGAAACCAATGATGATGGCGTCTGATGCGGCAGCCAATGTGACGTCGGATTCTGAAATTTGGCCAACGGCTTTGTGTATAACGTTGACTTGGATTTCGGGTGTCGAAAGTTTAACAAGCGAGTCTTGCAAGGCCTCAGCTGAGCCGTCAACGTCGGCTTTAACAATGATGTTAAGCTCGTGGAAGTCGCCAATGGCTTTGCGGCGTCCAAGTTCGCCAAGAGTGATATGCTTTTGTGTGCGCAAGCCTTGCTCGCGTTGCAGTTGTAGGCGGCGGTTGGCAATGTCGCGAGCCTCTTTATCGCTGCTCACCACATTAAATTTATCGCCTGCTTGCGGTGCGCCATTCAAGCCCAAAATCAAGGCTGGAGTTGATGGACCCGCAGAGTCGATTTTGCCGCTACGCTCGTTGTACATTGCCTTAACGTGGCCTGTAAAGCTGCCGGCAAGCACAATGTCGCCAACTTTCAAAGTTCCGTTTTGAACAAGTACTGTGGTTACGTATCCGCGACCTTTGTCAAGTGCCGATTCAATAACGGTTCCTGATGCTGGTTTGTTCGGATTTGCTTTTAAATCAAGCAGTTCGGCTTCAAGTAGAACTTTGTCAAGCAGTTCGGCAACATTTATGCCTTTTTTGGCTGAAATGTCTTGCGATTGGTATTTACCGCCCCATTCTTCAACCAAAAGATTCATATTGGCAAGTGCCTCTTTTATTTTGTCAGGATTTGCTCCCGGTTTATCTATTTTGTTGATTGCAAAGATGATAGGAACACCTGCCGCTTGTGCGTGGCTTATCGCCTCAACGGTTTGTGGCATTATGGCATCATCAGCGGCAATCACAATTATCACAATATCAGTAATTTGAGCACCGCGGGCACGCATCGCTGTAAAGGCTTCGTGTCCCGGAGTATCGAGGAAGGTGATGGTTTTGCCATTTTTTAGCACAACGCTATATGCGCCAATGTGTTGGGTGATGCCGCCAGCCTCGCCTGCAATAACATTTGCATTGCGGATATGGTCGAGCAGCGATGTTTTACCGTGGTCAACGTGTCCCATAACGGTGATGATTGGCGGGCGTGATACCAAATCTTCTTCAGAATCCTCTTCCTCAACAATTGCATCAAGCAAATCGGCACTCACAAATTGCATTTTGTAGCCGAATTCGTCGGCGACAAGAGCCATTGTTTCGGCATCAAGTCGTTGATTGATAGATACAAACAAACCAAGATTGAAGCAAGTTGAAATAACCTCGTTAACTTGAACATTCATCATGGTTGCAAGTTCGTTAACCGACACAAATTCAGTTACTTTCAGCACCATTTTTTCTGCCTCTTGGCGTTCCATCTCTTCGGCTGAGCGTTGACGCACGTTTTCGCGTTTGTCGCGGTTGTGTTTGGCGGTTGTTGTTTTGTGCCCTTTGCTTTGTAGGCGTGCAAGTGTCTCTTTTACTTGCTTTTGCACATCTTCTTCGTTGACTTCCTTCTTTAAGAATTTCGAATTTTTCTGATGCTTATCGTTTTTCGATATTTGTTTATCGTTGACATCAACGCGGTCTTTCTGAATGCGTTTGCGTTTTTCGCGACGTTTGCCGCCTCCATTATCGTTCGATGGATTTGTAAATCGAGGATCGTTGAGGTCGATTTTGTCAACAACTTTTGGCCCTTGCAGTTTTTCAACCTTAGTGTCGATGTGCTCTGGTTTTGGGGCTGCCGGTTTGTTATTTTGTTGTTGCTGTTGACGTTGTTGTTGGCGTTCTGCTTGTTGACGTTTCATTTGTTGCTCGTGTTCTTTGCGTTCGCGAGCGCGCTCCTCCTTGCTTTTTTTATCGGGGCGAGTTTTTGTGTTCAGTTTGTCAAGGTCAATTTGACCAAGAATTTTAACGTCTTTTACAGGTTCAATTTTAGTTCTGATAAGCTCTGGTTCAGGTTTTGACTGATTATCAGGTTGCGGTTTTTGCTCCTCAACTTTTGGTTTTTGCACTTGCTCCGGTTTTGGCTGTGGTTTTGGCTGTGCTTGTTGTTGAGGTTGTGGTTTGGGTTGGGGTTTTGGTTCTTCTTTCTTTTCCAAATCAATTTTACCCACAACATTTACTTTCACCTCTTTTTTTGGTGTTTCGAAAACGGGCTGTGGTTTAGGTTCTTCCTTATGTTCCTCCACAGGTTTTTCGGGTTCGGCAAATTCGTCTTCGGCATATATCGACTCTTTTTTAGCGCGTATGGCGTTGAGTTCTATTTTCGACGATTCCTCTTTTGCTTTTTTATCGCCACTGTATTCTTTCAGCAGCATCTGATACACGTCGTATTCTATTTTGGTGTTAGGACCTTCGTCAACGGCAACGCCTTTTTTAACCAAAAAATCGGTCATGGTGCTGATGCCCACACCTAAATCGCGTGCTATTTTATTCAATCTCAATGCTTTGTATTCGCTCATTTGCTATGTTTTAATTAACCTGAAATTGTCTTTTTATTGTTTTGGAAATGTTTATTCAAATTCGGCTTTTAAGATGCGTAGTACATCATTGATTGTATTTTCCTCAAGGTCGGTACGATGTACAAGCTCTGCAGCAGGAATTTCAAGAACACTTTTTGCTGTATCGCAGCCAATGGCTTTGAGCGCGTCAAGTACCCAGCCGTCTATTTCGTCTGCAAATTCTTCAAGGTCAACGTCTTCTTCGTTGTTTGTCTCGCGATAAACATCTATCTCATAACCAGTAAGTTGGCTTGCAAGTTTGATATTGGTGCCTCCTTTACCAATGGCAAGTGACACTTGGTCGGGTTGTAAGTAAACATCGGCTTTTTTTGTTTCTTCGTTTATCTTTATTTGCGACACTTTTGCCGGGCTGAGTGCGCGTGTTATGTAAAGTTGAACATTGTTTGTGTAGTTGATAACATCGATATTTTCGTTGCGCAGTTCGCGGACAATGCCATGGATTCGCGCACCTTTCATGCCGACACAGGCTCCTACAGGGTCAATGCGTTCGTCGTATGATTCAACCGCCACTTTGGCACGCTCGCCCGGTATGCGTTTGATGTTTTTGATGGTGATAAGTCCGTCAAAAATTTCCGGCACTTCAAGCTCGAATAGGCGCTCAAGGAAGATTGGGCTTGTGCGCGAAAGGATTACAAGTGGTGTCGCATTGCGCATCTCGACGCGGACAACGGCTGCGCGGATGGTATCGCCTTTGCGGAAGTAATCGCTCGGAATCTGTTCGGTTTTTGGCATTATCAGTTCGTTGCCTTCGTCGTCGATAATCATTATTTCTTTCTTCCAAACTTGATAAACCTCGCCAGTTATTATTTCGCCAATGCGGTCTTTGTATTTTGCGTAAAGTTGGTCTTTTTCGAGGTCGAGAATGCGCGAAGTCAATGTTTGCCGCAAATTGAGTATGGCGCGGCGTCCGAAATCTTGCATTTTAACTTCGTCCGACACTTCCTCGCCAACTTCGTAGTCGGCGTCAATTTTTTTAGCTTCGGTAAGCGAAATTTGTTTGTTCGGGTCTTTTAGTTTCGAGTCTTCAACAACTTCACGGTTTCGCCATATCTCAAAGTCGCCTTTATCAATATTGATGATGATGTCGAAGTTTTCGTCGGTGCCGTATTGTTTTACAAGAGTGCTACGGAACACGTCTTCCAATACCCTCATCATTGTTGGGCGGTCGATGTTTTTCAGTTCCTTAAATTCTGAAAAAGTGTCGGTAAGATTCATATTATCAATGTTTTAAAATATTATTGTTTCTTTAACTGTTTTTATTTCGCTGAATTTGTAAGGTTCAGTTTTAATAACTTTTATTGGGCGTTTTGCGCCTTCGGGTTTTTCTTTTGTTTCGTATTCAAGTAAGATGCCTTCGTTGTTTGCGTCGCGTAGCGTCCCGTTAAGTTTGATGCCATTGCTGAGCAATACTTCAACGGTGCTGTTTAGTATTTTTTTGTATTGTGGCAGTACTTTCAGCGGTTGTCCGATGCCTGGGCTTGACACTTCGAGTGCAAAGTCTTCTTTTTCGCGGTCTAATTGCGATTCGATGTATTGGCTCACAAAAACGCAAGTGTCAACTGAAATGCCTTCGGGTGAGTCGAGTGTAACAGTAATGTTGTTTTGTGTGTCGATTTTTACTTCAACCAAAAACAAATCGCTGTCAGTAATGCGTTCTGTAACGATGTCTTCTATTATCTTTTTGTCAATCATATAATTGTAATAAAACAGGGGACTATTTGCCCCCTGTAATTATGTAATCCATAAAAACATGGCAAATGTAGAAATTATTTTTTTATCTGCAAATCAAATTATTGCACTCTAATTTTGTTTGTGCAATTCGGCTTCGGGCGTTTTTTAAACGCGTTTTTCCTGCTTCTGGCATTATTTTTGTGAATTATTGCTATTCTTTTTTTTACAAAAAATATGCAACTTATTGATGCTCATGCTCATATTTTCCCTGATGCTTTAGCGGCAAAGGCATCAGTTTCAGTGGGCAATTGGTACAATATATTGCCGCATACTGAGGCTACAACTCATAATCTGCTTGAAAACGAACGTGTTGCAGGCGTATCTCGATGCTTGGTTTGTTCGCCAGCACTCAAACCGCACAATGTGCCAACTATCAACACGTATATTAGTGCTGAATGTCAGCAACATAAGGAATTTGTCGGTTTCGGAACAATGCATCGCGATTTTGAAGATTACGAGGAGGAACTTGATCGTGTGGTAAGT
>CALBPW010000122.1 GCA_937899145.1 uncultured Bacteroidota bacterium | reverse complement strand
GACAGACTAACCCGCTTGCCGACAACTCGACAGACGAAGGCCGCGCCAAGAACCGTAGGGTTGAATTTGTGAAGAAGTAAAATCACATTTGACAATTACTAAAACAAAATAGCAGCAATCTTGCGGAAGAATTTTGAGCGTTTGCCATAATTCTTCCGCTTTTTTTAATATTCTTTCTACTTTTATGATTTAAAACTGAAAACGAACTATTTAAAATTTAATAGCTATGAAAAAGATTTTCAAAAACTTAGGTCTTCTGACATGTGCTGCTGCCTTATCATTTAACTTTGCCGCTTGCGGTGGCGACAGCGATAGCGACAACGATAGTGACACCACCGGACTTTACATTGAAAAAGACGACGCCAAATACACCGTAACAATTAGCGACTTAGACGATAGCCACGCAACACTATCATATTCAATAAAATATGAATACATTGCACCTGAAAAATATACTGTAGAACAATTATATTCATACAAATACTTATCGACCGAAGAAGACGAATCGGAAGAGAATACAGAATCAAACGAAAACACAGAAAACAACACAGCCAATACCGATTCAACAATTATCGTAAATACCGATTCCACACTTAATGCAAATAGTGATTCAACAGCTAAATCAGCAACCATCGACCCCGAAAAAGAATCGCTGCCAATAACCGAAGCCAAATTGGTTATAAACTGCAATAGTAGTGACTACGCACAAAAAATTTACGATGAAATCGAAAAAGATTCAACACAATATACAATTCAGCTCGATGGCAAACAAATTGTTTATAATTACACCTCCGAGTTTTTGCGCGGCTTAACCTACGGAGCTGTTGTAGATACATATAACAAACAAAAAGGCGGATTGGAAACCGATGCTCAGGCAACCGCCGCTAAACTTGCCGACACAACAATTGTAAACACCGACAGCACAAAACAAACAGTTGTTACAGACTCGTCCAATTCTGTGATAATCAATGGAGTGCTTTTCAAAGTCAACAACGGATTCTACTCGCTCACCAACAATGGCGATACTGCGACAACAATAACTTTACAATTCCAAAATTACACCGCAAGCCGAAATGTTCGCAAACCTAATACTTTGACAATCAGCACAATTTTGAATAAAACAATAACTGAATTCGACGAAATAGCAACATTAGGAAATGTCAACTTCAAATTCGCCGGTAGCGTTACCTCGCCCGAATCGTTCAAAGTAAGCGGAACTGCCGATGTGCAAATAACTAAAAACGATAGCAATACGGTCAAAATCACCAATGTTAAAAGCGATAGCATTGATATACAATCATTCATCTTCAATTTCAGCAACAAATTGACCGAACTTGTGCAAGAAAACAAAAACGAAGAAAACAACGAATCGGAGAATAAAAACAACGGCGGAACAGGCAGCGTTAGCAAAAATAATATCAGCATTGATGAGTCAGCAGTAAGCATGACTATCAAAACTGATTATTTTACAATGACTTACACTACCGAATTTAATGGCGACAAGTGCACAAAATGCACACAAACTCAAGTTTTCAAAACAGAAGAATATGCAAAACGCGTTTACGAAAGTTATGGAAACGAAAAATCAAAATACACGCTAAATGGAAGCACTATAACCCGCGACGCAAGCGAGTACAAAGGTTTGAGTAAAGACGCAGTTATAACAGCCTTTAAAGAACTGTCTGAGGCCTTTCAATCGTAACTCAATCTAACTATCAAAATCTAAGGTCGGTTGCATTTCAGCAACCGGCCTTTTTTTTGATAGTGTATAATGTTATAAATCAACAACATACAACATCAGCATAAAATAATTAACCTGAAATCGAAAAAAAATGTTTTTTTTAGAAAAAAATGCTGACATTCAATCGGAAAAACTACACAAATGAAAACTGCTAAAAAAAATATTATTTATCTGTTAATCAGCATAATATTTGCTTTTAGCAACTTATCTGCGCAAACACCCCTACTCGACAGCCTAAAACTGCGACTTGCCACTATGCCCGACGATACCAACAAACTTAACTTGTTGGAACAGATTGGAACAGAGTCAAGCAGCCCCGATTCCGTAATAAAATACTCAAATATTATGGAACAACTTGCCGTACAACTCGATAACCAAAAAATGCTTGCCCGAGCCTATAATCAGAAAGCGTGGGCTACCTATTGCACTCGCGACTATGTGACCGCATATATGTATGATATTCAATCAATTGACATTCTGCAACAAATCAATTCAAAATACGATTTGGCCACTGTCTATATGAACCACGCAACCACCTTAGAAGCCATCAACGACGACATAAAAGCAATCGACTACTACAAACTTAGCCTCGATATTTTCTCAGAACTAAAAGACACCTCATCCATCTGCATGGCATTAAGCTATTTAGGTGGCATCTGCGCATCAAACTACATGTTTACAAGCGCACAAAACTACTTCAGCCAGGTCATCAACATTGCAACACAATTTGGCGACACCAGCAATATTGCCGACGGCTATATGAATATGGGGCATCTGACAATGCGCCAATTCGAATCAAACCACTCTGCCGATTACTCACAACTCAATACTGCCATCAACTATCTGCTTAAAGCATACGATATCATGACAAATCATAATGTCAATTTTGTCTATTTAATGCAGTTGTATCCAAAAATTAGCAACGCCTACTTAGAAAAAGCGCTTCACAAAAGTTGCACAAACAAAAAACAAGCACTCGACTCATGCTTAATGTTTATAGATGAAGGACTTAAACGCGGCGTTGAATATGGTTTCGACTTTTCCGAATTCCAATTAAACATTACAAAAGTCAGACATCTGATAGCCCTCAAAAAATTAGACGAAGCACTAACCCTCTTAAAATCAGTTGACGAAAATATATTAAACACAACCGACGACTACGACAGCTATCTTATATACATTAACGAATGTTATATTGATTATTACCAAGCACTTGGCAATTACAAAAAAGCATTTGAATACTCACAAAAACAATACGACAATTTCCGTCAACAAAGCATAAAAAACATACAAGTAAAACTTACCCAAACACAGATGCAGACAGAGTTTGACATTCAACTCCGCCAGCGAGACAAAGAAGAATTTGAACGCGAATTGATGCACCGCACACGCGAGTCGCGCCAATTTATGTTACTCATTTTCTTTTCGATAGCATTTATCGCACTAATGATTTTTGCAATAATAATTCATATCGGCAGCCTAAAACGCAAACAACTAAATGAGCAACTAAACCTCCAAAACGAAGAACTTGAAGCCAACCAAGAACATATTCTTGAACAAACAAAAATCATCAGCAAAGCTAATAAAGACATTACAGCAAGCATACGCTACGCCAAACATATTCAGGAAGTTGCAATGCCAAGCAACGAGTATATAAAAAGCCTTTTCCCCGACAGCATGGTATTTTTCCGCCCACGCGACATTGTCAGTGGCGACTTTTATTGGGTGGCACAATTAGGACACTACAAAGCAATAGCCGTAGTTGACTGCACCGGACATGGCGTGCCGGGCGCATTTATGAGCATGCTCGGCATCTCCATTCTGAACGACAAATTTTCAACACTCGACACCGATTCGCCCGATTTTACAGCAGCACATATACTTGATATTGTGCGCGACACACTCAGACAATCGCTGCGGCAACGCGCCGACGATTACACAAACCAAGACGGCATGGATATGGCATTCTGCATTTTAGACACCGAAACCAATCGGCTACAATATGCCGGTGCGTTCCGCCCCCTACTCCTCATTCGCCACTGCGATATTTTCCAATACGAAGCCGACCGTATGCCGATAAGCTCATATATGAACAGCGAAAAACCATTCACTAACAACACAATAGAAATAAAACAAGGCGATGTGATATATATGTACACCGATGGCATTACCGACCAATTCGGAGGGACACAATCGTCAAAATTTTCAGCACGCCGACTTCGCGACCTGTTACTTGAAACTCACCAACTCCCATTTGAACAACAACAAAAAATTTATGAGCGCGAAATCAACAATTGGATGAAATCAGAACTCTCCGAAGACAACCGCGCCCAAACCGACGACATGCTACTTGTGGGCATCAGATTTTAAAGCGCTTGACATTAGCCAAAATTAAACTTTAAACAACACCAATAAATTAATTACCTTTGCACGCTTTTCAAAAAACAAATAAATTATGATTGATTACAGCGAAGTTACACTGAATCAGATAGTTGTACACAACATTGGCAATCGCGCAGAAGACCAAGGCGTTCAAATTTCAAAATCGCCGACACAAATCTACGACGAAACCGCCGAAAGCGTTTTGAAGACTTATTTCCTATCACACTTCAAAACCGAATACTTCTACCAATTTGTGCATAACGAAGATTTACAGCAAAACGCCGTTTACGACTTTATAAGCAAAGTATTCGACGACAACGCCCAATTCTACCAACAATCGACAAATATAGCATGGCATTTGTACGAGAAATCGAACCACCCAAACATCAAAACCGGCGAGTTTTACATGGTGTATTTTAGTGGTATCCAGATAGATGGCCAAGCGGTAGACGCCATCGGAATTTTCAAATCAGAAAATAAAGACACATATATTAAAGTGTGCCAACAAGGTGACAGCTACGGTGTTGAATACGAAAACGGAATAAACATAAAAAAACTCGACAAAGGCTGCTTAATACTCAATAATGAACGCGAAACCGGCTATCAAGTCGCAATTGTTGACAGCACCAACCGTGGCGACGAAGCCTTGTATTGGCGCGACAGCTTTCTTGGCGTTATGCCTCGCGAAAACGAATACTACCAGACCAACCAACTATTCGACATCTGCAAAAATTTCAGCCACGATATTCTGACATCGCAAAACAAAGTTGACAAAGCCGACCAAGTAACATTCATGAAACGCGCCGAACAATTTTTCAACACAAACGACTTTTTCGACAACGAACAATTCAAAAACAATGTTATCGGGAACGAACAAGTCAGCGCCGCCTTTGAAGATTACAAGCGCAAGTTTGAAACCGAAAAAATGCTATCGCCGATTGACCAGTTCGAAATTTCGGGCGAAGCCGTCAAACGCGGCAAAAAATACTTCCGCAGCGTCATCAAACTCGACAAAAATTTCCACATCTACGTGCACTCAAATCCCGACTACATCGAAAAAGGATTTGACGACCATAAAGGGCTGAAATTCTACAAATTATACTTTAACAATGAAGAGTGAATTCAGGCGTCGGGCATTAGTGGATTTAGAATTATGAATTGTGAATTACGAACCTGAATCATTACACATTAAACTTTACTCAAACTTTTAAACCTGTCAAACTTTAAACTATAAAAATCATGGCAAGCAAAAGACAACTAAAAGGCGACATCAAATTTATTGCAGAAGAATTAGTATCAGAATGTATAGCCTACATTATGATTAACAGCGAAGCTAATCTTGAAGAAACCGAGGCTATAGTCAACGATGTTGTTGAATACTACTCAAAAGCACTTATCGACATCAACGCGGTTCGCAAACTCGACAAAAAAGAGCGCGGCGACAACCTGAAAGCCATTCGCAACGATTTAGGACAAAAAGTGCCTGAATTTATTGCCCGCATCGCAAAACTTTGCGAAAAGAAACAGAACGCGAACTGAAAATTAAACAAATGGCTCACAGCGAGTTGACAAATTAGTACAAGTTTTTAGAAGAAAAACAAACCACTGAGTATGGTTTAGTTTGAACATTTTTCAGATAAAGACGCACTTTAAATTAAAAAAATTAGCAAAAACAGAACACAATTTATACCTTTGCCGACCATTTTTAATGGACTGACTATTATGATAAAAATAACATTTCCTGACGGCAGCGTCCGCGAGTTTGAGAGCGGAATAACCGGGATGCAAATTGCAGAGAGCATCAGCCCGCGACTGGCAAAAGAAGTGCTGTCGATAAACGTGAACGATGAGACTATCGACCTTGCACGGCCCATCAACACCGATGCAACCATCAAACTTAACAAGTGGGACGATGCAGAAGGAAAACACACCTTCTGGCACTCATCGGCGCACCTGCTGGCCGAAGCTCTGCAAGATCTTTATCCGGGCGTGAAATTCGGTATCGGTCCGGCCATCGAAAACGGCTTTTACTACGATGTCGACCTTGGCGATCGTCAGATTTCAGAAAGTGACTTTGGCGCTATCGAGCAGAAAATGACGCAATTAGCTCAAGCCAAATCAAAATACGTCCGCTCAGAAGTTTCAAAAGCCGACGCGCTCAAATACTTTGGCGATAAAAACGAGCAATACAAAGTTGAACTCATCAACGACCTTGAAGACGGCAAAATCAGCTTCTACAAACAAGGCAACTTC
>CALBPW010000121.1 GCA_937899145.1 uncultured Bacteroidota bacterium | reverse complement strand
TAACAAAGTTTGGCTCAAAGTTTTCAAGCTCTTCTTTTGTTGGTTGGATGAACATATTCTCAACAAAGTGAGCCTGCCAAGCAACTTCAACAATAAAGCGAACTGCTAAACGGGTAGCTTCGTTAGCACCGCAGAAAGCGTCAACAACGTAAAGATTTTTGTTGGAAAGTTCTTTTTTAGCAATGTCTTTAACTTTAGCCCAAACCTCTTCGCTCATTGGGTGGTTGTCGTTTTTGTAAGCGTCAGAAGTCCACCATACGTTGTTGTGTGAGTTTTTATCGTCAACAATGTATTTGTCTTTAGGAGAACGACCTGTGAAGATGCCAGTCATTACATTAACTGCGTCAAGTTCAGTTTTTTGTCCTTTTTCATAACCTTCAAGTGCAGGATTAACTTCTGCATTGTAAAGTTCTTCGTACGAAGGATTGTGTGCTATTACAGTTGCGCCTGTAATGCCGTACTTTGTTAAATCGATTTTGCTCATAATTAATATTTTAAGAGATTATAACTTATTCTTTGCTTTTTGCCGCAAATATAGCCGAAATAAGCAAAAAGCAAGCCGAACTTGTGTAAATTAATTCTTTTAAGTGTTTTTCGTAGAATTTTCTAACTGAATAGCTGATTATCAGTATTTTATAATAAAAAAGCCTTTTTCGTCAGTCTCTGTTCTGTCGAAAAAGGCTTGTATTAAATCGACGTTCGGTTTACGAACGCGGGTGGAATCGTTGAAGTTGCGTATTCGAAATAATTGAATCAATAGTAGACATTAAACGTTCATTTGAGGCTGGCTGTTTTGGGGTGTAGAAGCGGCAGTAGTTGGCTTCGCCCATTTTGCTCACGCTCGGCAAAGTTGAATAGACTTTGCCATATTCTCTTTGCGCTCGCTTAATCGCAAAATTCATATCAGTAAAACCGAAAATATTCCAATGCTCGTGGCCGCAATATCCACGGGTGAGGTTAATAATGGCATTGGTGCTTGTGGTTTGGTTGCCCCATGCATCGTAGGTGGCGGAGAATTTAACAGAGTAATTCATTGATTAATAATGACCTTTTAAGGATAGCACATATAAAGAATCTTCTTCAACTTTGTATATTAATCGGTCTTCCTCAGTAATTCGACGACTCCATAGCCCAGATAACTCATATTTCAACGCTTCGGGTTTTCCGATTCCCTCATAAGGGCGTGCGCAAATATCATCAATGAGACTTGTTATTTTCTTTTGAACGATTTTATTTCCTGATTTTTTCCAGAAGTCAATATCGGCTAAAGCTTCTGATTTATAGATTACTTCCATAAATCTTCGGTTTTTATTGCTTTTCCTTCGCTTGCCATGCTTCGCTCAATTTTTTTAACAAACTCTTTGTTATATGGTGTTTCCTTTTTTTCAAAAACACCTAATGATAGAATGTATTCTATTGTCTTTCGTGCTATTGCATTCCGAGCATCGTAGTTTAAAGTAATTGTTGCCATATCTGTTTGTTTTTTGCAAACATAATAAAAAAGTTCCAAGCCATGATAGTTTGGCTTGGAACGAATTTAGTTATAAGATTGCTTTATAAATTTCCAACAGTTTCGTTTTGAATAGTTTATGTATCTAATATATTCACAAAACATCAAAATATCAAGATTACTTTTGTCTTTTTTTTAATCATCGTTTGAAAGTAAATAATGATGACCTGCAATTTCAATATAATACGGATATAACCCGTTGGCGGAATTAATTTTTGATAAAAAAATAAAGAAAAAAGTTGCACATATTACTGATTTTTAGTAATTTAAAGATGTAAAAAAATAAATTATACAATCTTCATATGAGCAACTTGTATACAAAGTTCGTAAAAATTCTTG
>CALBPW010000120.1 GCA_937899145.1 uncultured Bacteroidota bacterium | reverse complement strand
TCAGACGGCTAAGAGTCTGTACAGCCTTAACATCCCGCAGTTCCTTGTCAACAATCATGGTATGAAGCAGCGGCTCATCAAAGCCTGTCTGGTATTTCTCCGCAACAATAAGGATATCGCCTTCATCATGGAATACGCTTTTTGTCTGGCTCTCCTTGACGCGATTGCCGTTGCTGTCCACGTTCATGGAACTTTCTGTATATTCAGGGCTGTTGGGATCATCTGGGTCTTTCAGGCTGCCGCTGAACGCGATCATAATCTCGATATCGTCATAATCGTTCTGCTCCAGATACCGTTTGATCTCGTGGTAGTAGCGGACAGCCGCAAGGCGGGATGCAGTAACGACCATCATCTTTCCGAGACCGCCGATCTTGTGTTTGGTAACGTCCCGGAAAGTCTCCACGATGATAGCTGCTTTCTGCGCAAGGTTATGCGGATGCAGTTCCTCATAGCGGCGGATGGTACGAACGGCTTTGGAAGTCGGGACATCCGGGTTATCCGGCACATTCTTGGCGATCTGATAACACATCTTATAGGTGGTATAGTTTGCCAGCACATCCAGGATGAAACCTTCCTCGATAGCCTGTCTCATCGAATAGATGTGGAAAGGATGGAAAGAGCCGTCCAGCTGCGGCTCGCCGAAGATTTCGAGCGTCTTGCCTTTCGGTGTAGCGGTGAAAGCGAAGAAACTCAGATTCTTGTGCTTGCCCTGACTGAGCATATCCTGTACAAGGATATCCTTCGACTCAATATCATCGACCGCTTTCTGCTCCAGTTCAGCATATTCCTCAAGGGCATCGGAAACATCCGCAAGAGCGGCTTTGAGTTTCATTGCGGACTGTCCGGTCTGGCTGCTGTGCGCCTCATCCACGATGATGGCATAGTGTTTGCCCACGGCAGACTGAACCTGCTCGTAAATGACAGGGAACTTCTGCAGGGTGGTGACAATAACACGCTTGCCCTTGTTGATGGCGTTCAGCAGGTCTTTTGAACTTTTCTTATCGTCAATGGTCTCCACGCTGCCGAGGGTATGGTCAAAGCTGGAGATAGTGGCTTGGAGCTGCTGATCCAAAACGCGGCGGTCGGTGACCACAATCACGCTGTCGTACACAGCCTCGTTATTGCTGTCATGCAGACTCGCCATACGGTAGGCAGTCCAGGCGATGGAGTTGGACTTGCCGGAACCTGCGCTGTGTTGAATGAGGTAGTTGTGTCCGGGACCGTTCTCACGCACATGGCGCACCAGCTCCCGCACGACATCCAGCTGATGATAACGCGGGAAGATGATTTTCTCGGTCTTCTTGATATTGGTAGAGCCGTCCGGCATGATTTCCTTTTTCTCGGTCTTTTCATAGCTGATGAATTTCTGGAGGATGTCCATCAGCTTATCCTTCTGAAGAACGTTCTCCCAGAAGTAAGAGGTCACATAGCCGCCGGTCGGATTCGGAGGATTTCCCGCTCCGCCGTCTCTGCCCGCACCGTTGCTGCCCTGGTTGAAGGGCAGGAAGTTTGTCACGGGGCCTTCCAGTCTCGTGGTCATATACACATCATAAAGATCGCAGGCAAAGTATGCCAGGATGCGCTTGTTAAAGCCGAATACCGGCTCCTTGGGATTGCGGTTATAAGCCCACTGCTTTTTCGCGTCATCCACGGACTGTCCCGTCAGCTGGTTCTTCAGTTCGATGGCGATGACCGGGATGCCGTTGACGGCAAGCAGCATATCAATGCTGTTCTTGTTCTGCTCCGAATAATGCCACTGCCGGATGCACTGACAAACATTCTTCTGATAGTTTGCCACGGCCAGATCATTCAGTTCGGATTCCGGCTTGAAATAGCACACGCGGAAGGAAACGCCGCGATGCTTGAAGCCGTAGCGGAGAACGGAGATCAGACCGTCCTGTGTCACGGCGTTCTCGAAGGACTTGTAGAACTGGCGAACCGGGTTAATGGTACACATCCGCTCGAAACGCTTCCATGCCATCGGCTGGGTGGCCTTTACAAAGTCCGTCAGCGTCACGATGTCCAGATTCATACCGCGGCTTTCTTCGCCGCGGAGTCCCGCATCTGTGGCTTTCGTCCAGCCGCCCATCTCCGATGTGAGATAGGATTCGATGTGTTCTTCAAAAAACTTTTCCGTGTCGCTCATGATTGCACTACCTTTCGCTTGCCCGTTACGGTTTCGTAGATGAGGGATTTTTTGTAGGCTTCAAGGTCGGTAATGAGGGATTCTTTTTCGGCGAGTGCCGAGTTCTCCTTTACGAGGAGCTGAAGGCGATTGCCCCCGACTATTTCGCTTTCGCAGTTGGGAAAGCTTCTTTCCATGCAACCCACGATAGCCAAGTCTGCAGACTCGCCGGCGATCATATCGTAGCACGTCTTGCAGCCGTGCTCTCCAAGCCTAACAGCTCCGCTATATGACTCGAACGCCTCGGAGAGGTCATAGGTCGTGCAGCTCATCAAGTTCAGCCCGACGAGCACTTCGACATAACTTTTGGACACGGCAAAAATTTTATCGGCGACGGTTACCGCTCAATGCTTTTGAGCGATGTCTCGTTCAACTATCCTTATTTGCGCATCACAACCGATGTTTGGAATATAAAATATGTCAATCTTTGGGCTCAGTTTCAAGACCTTACGCAACATTACAATTATGGTCATGCGCACGACAAAAAGTGGGGTTCGTTCAACTACCTCGATTGGTCGGTAACGCCATGGCTCAATGTTGGATTGTTTGAAGCTGTCATCTGGGCAAATGCCGACAGTTTAGGACATCGTGGATTCGATATAAATTACGCTAATCCTGTGATATTTACACGCCCGGTTGAGTTTTCAGTAGGCTCGCCCGACAATGCGCTTTTGGGCTTAACCGGAAAATTGACACTTTGGAAAAACCACGTAATCTATTGGCAAGCAATCATCGACGAGTTTAAATTGGAAAATGTCAAAGCAGGCATCAAGCATCAGCTGAACAAGTCGGATACTACAATTGAGTGGGGGTGGGCATCGAATAAATGGGCTTGCCAGATTGGTTACAAAACTTTCGATTTATTCGGTTTACAACATCTTGACATTCAGACCGAATTTAACATCGCACGTCCGTTTATGTACTCTCACATCGACCATATTGCAAACTACGCACACTATCAGCAGCCATTGGGACATCCGCTTGGAGCCAACTTTAAGGAGGTTGTTTTGATAGGGCGATACAATTACAAACGCCTATTTTTGGAGGCGAAATACATTCATGCAACGCATGGGCGCGACATTGACGGACTCAATTACGGAAATGACATTTTTAAGCCATACACAAAACCGGCACACGAATATCACAACAAGATTGGACAAGGCGAAAAAGTCATTTTGCAGAATACAAACCTGAAAGCCGCTTTTTTGGTAAACCAGCGAACCAATTGCAATATTTACGTTGCGTTTTCGCGGCGCGCCGAGGAAATAAAATCCGAAAAAACTGTTAACAATCTGATAACCTTCGGAATACGCACATCGTTACAAAACATTTATTACGATTTTTAAAACAAGCGACACTTTTTAGCATTACAAAACAACTTTAAACCCAATTAAAATTTAAAAACTTAAACCTTAATAATTGTGAGTACAAAAATATTTCTGAAATCGGGAAAAGAGCAGTCAATCAAACGATTACACCCATGGATTTTTTCGGGAGCAATAAAACAGATACAAGGCTCGCCAAAAGAAGGGGATTTAGTGCAAGTGTTTGATAATCACAGCGACTTTTTAGCTTGGGGACACTATCAGCCAAGTTCGATAGCCGTACGTATCCTTACTTTCGAAAACCAGATACCCGACAGGCAATTCTTCCGTCAACGCATTATCAACGCTATTGAATACCGGCGCAGAGTTGGCTTTTTCGACAATCCAGAAACCAACGTTTTCCGCCTAATCCATGGCGAAGGCGATGGGCTGTCGGGGCTTGTGGTTGACTACTACAACGGAACAGCCGTTTTTCAGGCACACTCCGTTGGTATGTATCTGCAAAAAGATATGATAGCAGAAATACTTTTGGAACTCCTTGGAAATCAGATAAAATCGATATACGACAAAAGTTCGCAAACCCTGCCATTTAAAGCCGACATCACGCCAGTTGATGGCTATCTGTTTGGTAAACAATCGGCTAACGAAGTTGTTGAGCATGGGCGCAAATTTGAAGTTGATTGGGAAAATGGGCAAAAAACAGGTTTCTTCATCGACCAACGCGAAAACCGCTTGCTGCTTGCCAACTATTCAGCAGGCAAACGTGTGTGCAACATCTTCGGATACACTGGCGGATTCAGCATTTATGCGCTCTCAGCAGGCGCCGAACTGGTTCATACGGTTGACGTATCGAAATTGGCAATTGCACAAACCGAACGCAACGTCCAACTAAATTTTGGCGATTGTCCGCGCCACAAAGGTTTTGCAACAGACGCCTTCGATTTTTTTGCACAAACCACTGACAAATACAATGTTATAATACTCGACCCTCCTGCTTTTGCCAAACATCAGAGTGCACTAAACAATGCCTTGCAAGGCTATAAACGCATCAATCAGCGCGCATTGGAGCAGATTGAGCCGGGCGGAATTTTGTTCACCTTCTCGTGCTCTCAAGCCGTTAGCAAAGATGATTTCAGGAAAGCTGTGTTTGCCGCATCAGTCAATGCGCGGCGCAACGTGCGCATTCTGCACCAACTTTCGCAACCTATCGACCACCCCATCGGCATGTTCCACCCCGAAAGTGAATATCTGAAAGGGTTGGTGCTGTATGTGGAATAAAAAGCAAAATCCCGATTCGCCATTATCAACTATTTCATTTACATTTGTAATATGTTGATGAAGAAATTAATACCGCTAATGCTAACAGCCGTTGCTTTCCGTATGGCTGCCCAAGGTCAGACTCCTGAACCTAAAGCTATGCATTACACTATTGTAGATGGCGATACGCTACCTCACGTCAACATTGAAACCGTTACGGTGCGGCAATTCAAAAACAAACGGAAACAAATAAAGTACAACAAACTGATGTACAATGTCAAGAAAGCGTATCCGTATGCTGTTGCCGCCCGCGACGAATTGGCTTACATGAACTCGCAACTTGCTGGCATTGAGGATAAAGAGCAACAAGAGGAATATGTAAAGAATTACGAAAAATTGATGTTCAAACGCTATGAGAAAGAGTTGCGCGCGCTAACTATATCGCAAGGCAGGATTCTTATCAAACTTGTTGACCGTGAGATAAATAACACCGCTTACGAGCTTGTTAAAGAGTATCGTGGCTCTGTTTCGGCATTTTTTTGGCAGGGCATTGCACGCTTGTTTGGCGAAAACCTAAAAAGCGAGTACAACCCCACTGAGGAAGATATGTATATCGAGGAAATTGTCCAACTAATAGAAGCAGGATTAATTTAAGTGTTAGCTGTCTGTTGCCTGTGCCTGTTGCCCCCAAAAAAAAGTGCAGCCAAAACTTGGCCACACTTTCATTATCCAACTTATTTTCAATTTTTTTAGAACGAGAACTGCAAGCGCGACTGTACAAAATGATAATTCTCTCCATCTTTCACACTCGCATATATGTAGTTCAGTTTCACATTTAAGTTCTTGTTTATAAAGTAGTTGCAACCAAGTGTCAAATCGGTTTGCTTGCCTGCTTTAACCGCACTGTCGTCAAAGTTGAGGTGGCTGATACGTGCCAACACCTCAAGACTTTTTGGCGATGCGCTTTTGGTTAGGCCGGTTGCCTTGTTGTAGTTTTGTTTTTCTCCCTTAATCATATATCCGCCTTGAACATAGAAACCGTCTAAGTAAATGCCTTCTTCATTTACGCCAGCTTTATTCAACTTGTTTGCCAGATAATGACCTTCGGCATATATTTTATCTTTTATATACAAGGCCTCAAACTCCAAACGCAGGTAGTTTTTGTTATCAATCGCACCTGTTGATATTAAACCTTTGGTAACAACAGTTGTAGGGATAATGCCTTGTGGCGATACGGCATTGGGCGATTGTACAAACATTGGAGCAAATCCGAAGTGCAGCACTGTGTTATCATCAATGATTGGACGATAGATAACTTTTGCTGCCACCGATACGCCTTGGTCAACGTTTTTTCCGTTATCTACATTGCCGTCGCTAAACAAGCCTGCTGTAACGTTCAGTTTGTCGGAAGTGTAGGCATACGATGCACCAATTTTGCGGGCCGGGCAGAATGCGTAGTCGGCCGATGCGTCTTCAACAAACTTGTATGCAAGTCCCAGAGGTTTGGCTCCGTATGGTTGGAAATGATTTCCTACTTTTATGGAGGCGTTTTCGCTGAGTTTGTAGCCTATCCACAAATCGCGGAATGAGATGGCTTTTGATGCGTAGCATATTTCAATCTTTGCACTCCATTTTTCATCAAACTTGGCAATTGCACCAAGGCGGGTGTCGTTCATTGCTACTCCATTGTGCTGATTGATGTTGTCTTCTGATGTGGCAATGTAAGTGCCTGCATCAAAGTTAGTACGACCATTGATTTGGAGTGTAAGATCGCCTGCGTCGGTTTTAATTTTTACTTGTGCAAAGGTGCTTGCTACTGTAGCAAACATTAACGCACTAACTAAAATCGGTTTAATTCTCATAATCTGTTATTTAGTTCATTTTTGAATTTTAAAAACGTGACAAAGGTAATTCAATAAAAAATGTTATACTAAAAATCTGATAATTAATTTAAAATTAAGTATAAATACGCCATCAATTTAGTATAATAACCAATCGCCGTCAACTCATACGAAAATCTTATACCGGTACGGCAGTTGTAAGCCTCCGGTTAAACTGCGGCTCAAATTTTCACACCTACAATCAAAACGTCGTCAAATTGCTCTATTTCAGCGGCATCCGGAGAAGATGGTTTGCGCCAATCGTCAAAAATTTGACTGAATTTTTTAAGTTGCTGGTCGAATGGCAGATTGTGGTATCGGCTTATCATCTCACGCACACGTTTTTCTCCAAATTTAATATTTTCGGGTGCTTGCCCGGGTTGTGTCGAAAATCCATCGGAATACATATATAATAAGTCGTCTTTCTTAATATCGATTTTCATATTATGGAAGGGTTCGTTTTGCAGATAATGAACGCCAACCGGCATTCTATCGCCCTCATACACAACCATTTTACCATCGCGAATGAGTAACAGAGGCCGATACGCGCCGGCAAATTGCAATGTCATTTCAACATTGTCAATCAGGCAGAAAGCCATGTCCATGCCGTCGTAGGTGCGCCCCTTTTTGGTATTGCGCTGGCGCAGCGCGCCTATCAGTTTTATGCGCAGTTGCTCAAGTACGCCTGCGGCTGTTGGTTTTTCGTCATCAGTTAGCGAGGTCGCTATCTCGTTCAGTATCGACATTCCAAGCATACTCATTAGTGCGCCCGGAACGCCATGCCCCGTGCAATCCGCTACTGTAATTGCCTCATATCTGCCATATTGCGCTGCCCAATAAAAATCGCCCGACACTGTGTTTAGCGGACGGAAATATATAACGCAATCAGCAAAAAGGATGCGCATTATCTCCTCCGACGGAATAACTGCCGATTGTATGCGCTTGGCGTATTGTATGCTTTCTTTTATTTGCTGATTGGCGTGGCTTACAACTGCATTTTGTTGTTCAAGTTGTTCGTTAACACGATGATAACGTTTGTTGGCCTTATGTGCCATAACTGCGAATGCCGACACCAAAAGTAGCCCCAAAAGACTGAAAATGCTGACAAGACGTTGTCTTGCAACACGCGCTTTGTAGATTAGCTCTTTCTCTCGTTGTACCGCCTCACGCTCACGTAATTGGCGATCAAATTCTATCTCGTTGTGCATCTGCGCAGTACGCACCATAATGTCCTCCGCGTATCGCCGCGATTCCAGTTCGGCACACTTATCGGTATAAATCATTGCTGTTTGCAGGTTGCCAACCGCCTTGTAATATTCAATGTTAATTTGATATAACATATTGAGGAACACCACATTATCTAAAGTGTCAATATAAATATTCAGCGAATCTAAAAGTTGTTTTGCGCGCCGCATATCGTTTTTAACAATAAAATATCGCACAAATTTCATATTGGTTTGCAGGCGTTTGTCTTCGAAACCAAGTTTATTAATCAGCTCAAAATTTTTGTTGAAATAATTGTAACTGCTATCGAGCAGATGCTGGCGGAGCGGATTGCGGCTGACGCTGGCTTGTATGGTGTATGCTTCAGCCAAAAATTCGAGTGTCCGCTGCATAATGCTGAACTCACCCACGCGGTTTGCTAATTTATAAGCTCGATATAAATTTCGTTTTGCGATAACAAGCAGCGTGTCAGCACGTTTTCTGGCATATATATTTTCGTGCGACTCGCCGATATTGCAATAATCTTCGGCTATTGAGTAATCCGACTCTAAATCGAAATCAATGTCGAGAGCTTGACGGAAGTAGTCGTTGGCTGTTTCATAAAGTTCGTATCTAAGACATACGTTGCCCAAATTCCGGTAAGTATCGGCAATCCAAAACGAATCGGCCTGTTCAATAAAGATTTTCAAACTTTTACGATAATACATATCGGCCAATACGTTTTCGGACATCATCATAAGAGTGCTTGCAAGTTGACTATAAGTTATTGCCAAATTGTGGGCATCGGCAAGCGAGTCGTAAATTTCAATAGCGGCGTACAAATTGTCTTTAGCCAACTGATAATTGGCTGAATAGTACTGTGCCCAACTCAAATACCGCAAACCGTTCGCTTCTTTGAGCGGCACATTAAGCTGCTGAGCCAAAGCGATTTCTGCCTCAGCAAATTTTATTGTCGAATCGGCATTATAGTGTAATTGAGCAATCTGGTCTAAAGCCTCTAAACGTTCGAATCCGAAAGGCAGATTTTGTAAAATATTATTCAAGCTGTCGATAGTACGCACATCGGCTGAATCCTGCGCCTGAGCAACAGAAAAAATACCAATTACAATCAATATCGATAAAAATTTACGCATACCGACACCTTTTTAGCTCAGCATCGTTTTAGTGTGTGTATCAATCAAAAAAACCGATAATCAAGCATCTCGATTCTTATATAATTAACACATGCTCAAACCCTTACAAAACACTATTCCCAAAAATAACAATTGGTACCGGTAAAACGAAGAGGTTGTAAAGATAGCTACAGATAAAAAAGATTGAGTTTTATCAATTTTGAAATGTGTTTTTTAATCTTGAAATAATTATTTTGGGCTGCAAAATTTAAAACCGATGAGCAAGATTTTAACAATAATGCGGCATGCGCTATCAAGTAACGGAAGCATAACCGTGCCCGACATTGAGCGGTTTGTTTTGCCCGAAGGCGCACAGCAAACCGAGTATATTGCGCGCAAAATGACAGCCAACAACCTCCAGCCCGACGCGCTTTGGGTAAGTCCGGCTTTGCGCGCGCGACAAACAGCCGAAATTGTGAAAACAACTTTAAACCTTAGCTGCGAACCTGAAATTTACAACTCCCTATATCACGATGACGACGAACTTGTTCTCGACCAAATCGCCAACTGCAACAATAGTGTCCGGCATCTTCTTATTGTAGGGCACAATCCACTTGTAACGCAGATAACTTGCCAAATGTCAGGCACAGGCGGTTTTGGCTGGTTTGGCACATCGATGATTGTATCTCTTGAGTTTGAAACCGACAATTGGGCTGATGCGCAACGCGCCAAAATTATTAGGCAGCTGAAAGTTAAATGTTGAAAGTGTAAAATATAAAGTTGAAATTCCTAATTCCTAAATAATATGAAATACATCGGAGCACATGTAAGCGCACAGGGAGGCGTCGAAAACGCGCCCGTCAATGCAAATGCGATTGGCGCAACTGCATTTGCACTATTCACAAAAAACCAACGTCAATGGATTGCTAAGCCACTGGAACCCAAAAGCATAGAATCCTTTAAGGAAAATTGCGCAAAATATGGATACACTGCCAGTCAAATTTTGCCTCACGACAGTTACTTGATAAATCTTGGAAATCCTGATGCCGAGGGGCTTCGCAAGTCGCGGGAATCGTTTACTGAGGAATTGCGCCGCTGCCAACAATTAGGACTTGACAGACTGAATCTCCACCCTGGCAGCCATCTTAAGCAAATAACTGAAGATGAATGTCTTAACTTAATAGCCGAAAGCATCAACCTTGCACTCGACCAAACCGAAGGCGTAACAGCTGTCATCGAAAATACAGCCGGACAAGGCACAAATCTTGGATTTGCCTTTGAGCAGATTGCACACATTATCAGCCATGTAGAAGACAAAACACGTGTTGGCGTTTGCATTGATACTTGCCACGCTTACGCTGCCGGCTACGACATAAAAACCGCCGAAGGTTTTCAGCGCACATGGCAAAAATTTAGTGAAGTAATTGGTTTTCAGTATCTGCGCGGCATGCACCTCAACGATACAATGAAAGGACACGGCAGCCACGTTGACCGTCATCATTCAATCGGCGCTGGTTTTCTTGGCGAAGACGCTTTCAAAATGATTATGGCAGACCCGCGCTTCGATAATATTCCACTTGTGCTTGAAACTCCAAACGAAGAACTTTGGCCTGAAGAGATTCAGAAACTGCGTAGTTGGGCTGGAGAATAAAACAAAAACAACCTGAAAATCATAAAGTATTAAAACTCAGATTTTCAGGTTGTTAAATATTACAATTTACTTATAAATCGCAATCAGCAATGCTGTTATAACAAATCGCTCGCCAACTCAGCCAATGCACTACGCTCGCCTTTAACAAGATTCATGTGTGCAAACAAATTTTGTCCTTTCATCTTGTCGGTCAAATAGCTAAGCCCGTTCGATGTGGTATCAAGGTATGGCGAGTCAATTTGTTGAATATCACCAGTAAACACGATTTTCACATTTTCGCCAGCACGTGTTACGATGGTTTTCACCTCGTGCGGAGTTAAGTTTTGCGCCTCATCAATTATGAAAAACGCATTCGACAGGCTACGACCGCGGATGTATGCCAATGGCGTTATCAGCAGCCGCTCGTCTTTCAGCATCTCGTCTATTTTGTGAATTTCTTTGCTGTTAGCGTTAAACTGATGTTTGATAACTCCCAGATTATCAAATAGCGGCAACATATACGGACCGATTTTTTCCTTTATTGTTCCGGGCAGGAATCCCAAATCTTGATTTGATAGCGGCACAATGGGTCGCGCCACAAAAATCTGTTCGTAAAGACCCGTTTGTTGCAATGCGGCAGCAAGCGCAAGCAGTGTTTTGCCGGTACCAGCCTTGCCTGTAAGCGACATTAGGTTTATCTCAGGGCGCATAAGCGCATCAAGAGCAAGGGCTTGCTCCGAGTTGCGCGGCTCAATGCCAAACACTTTTCGTTTTTCAACCAAACCGATGCGGTGAGCCACCGGGTCGTAGTGCGTAAGAGCGCTTTTTGTTCCGGCTTTCAAGATAAGATACTCATGCGCAAAAATCTCACGGTCGAAATTAAACGCATCAACATCAACCCCTGACTTATCTTGATAAATACGATTAATCAACTCGGGATCAACATTTTCCATAACATCAATTCCTTTGTAGATTTTTTCCATATTCTGCACCTTGTCGGTTGTGTAGTCCTCTGCGGCGATACCAAGCGCTTTGGCTTTCACACGCAAGTTGATGTCTTTTGAAACCACCACCACTTTACGGTCAGGAAATTTGCTGCGTATGCTATCGGCAATGGCCAAAATGCGATGGTCGGGCGTGGGCTCGGGGAACGAAACTTTCATCAAGTCGGGATATTTTTGCCCCAATGCCATATAAAGTTTCCCTTTTCCCTCGCCTATCGTGATGCCTTGCGTAGGATCCTTTTTACCAATCAGTTCGTCGAGTTCGCGAGTACATTCGCGCGCATTGAAATTCAGAGCGTCGTTGCCTTTTTTAAACTTATCAAGTTCTTCAAGAGCGACAATCGGGATTACAATATCGTTGTCTTGAAAGTTATAAATGCACTTGTAGTCGTGCAGCAAAACGTTTGTATCTAATACAAAAATTTTAATGTTAGTTGTTGCCATAGCAGTTTGTTTTATCGTTTGTTTAAAGTTAGCATTTCAATTTGAATTTGAAAAAAAATAAGGGCGAATTGTTAAAAATTCACCCTTATAATTTTACGGTAATCGGCAAACTACCTATTTTTTACGCGATAGCGCATCGTTTATCTGCTTGATATACAATTCTTTTAATGGCAATCCATAAACAGCTGTCTGTTTCGGAATTATCGACTCGCGACTCATTCCGGGCACTGTATTTATCTCCATAAAGTAGAATTTGCCGGCTTGCATAAGGTAATCGATGCGGACAACGCCCGTGCAGCCAAGCAAGTCGTAGATTTTTGATGTCAGTTCTTGGCAATTCTTTATCTGATTAGCAGGCAAGCGTGCCGGCGTAATTTCTTCTGACATTCCGGGTGTGTACTTAGCTTCAACATCGAAAAATTCGTTTTTACTGACAATCTCGGTAGGCGGAAAAACAATTGATTCGGTATCGGTTTTAAACACACCGCAAGTATATTCGCCGCCTTTAATAAATGGCTCGATGATGACCTCGCAATCTTCAGCAAAAGCACGGTCGATGGCGGGTTGCAGGTCGTCGCGCTTTTTTACTTTGGTAACACCAAAACTTGAACCGCCATTGTTTGGTTTCACAAACATTGGATAACCGAATCTGTTTTCAAGTTCTTGAATATTGACTTGTGTTTTGCGACGCAGCAAAACAGCATCGGCTGTCAAAATATCGTATTCTTTCAGAAAAACTTTACAAGCGAACTTATTGAAAGTCAATGCAGATACGAAGGCACTACAAGTAGTGTATGGGATTCCAACCATATCGAAATACGATTGCAACATACCATCTTCGCCGGGTGTCCCGTGGATAGCCATAAACACTGCATCAAATTTTATTTGCTCGCCTTCTAAGTTGAAAGTGAAGTTATTACGGTCAATCGGGAACATTTGTTCGCCAATTTTTGCGCTCCACTCCTCTTTTGTTACAAGCACCGTATAGGCATTATATTCGCCCTCCAAAACCGATGCGATTTGTTCAGCACTGCGCAGCGATATTACACTCTCTTTTGAATATCCGCCACAAACAATTGCAATATTCTTCATTATTATTTATTTATAAATCAACACTTTAAAAACAACCGATTATATTCTGAATCGATTTTGAAAAGTATATTTAGTATCAGTAATTTTCAAATTAAAAATCAATTTATTGAAAAAAATCTTATCAGATTGCTGAATCGTAAAAAGTTTAAATAACTTTACATTTGCAACTAATTAAATATCGCAATGAAACATTTACTACTACTATTTACAACCATAGCGCTGTTCGTCAGTCTGTCGGCTCAAAATTTGCCTGTTGAAGAACGGTCGGCTCATTTAGTGCAATTTCTGACAAAAGCCGATTTTCTGAAAAAAATTGTGGACTATGAGAAAAATCCTACGCAATGGATTTTTTTAGGCGATAAGCCCTGTATTGTCGATTTCTATGCTGATTGGTGCCGTCCATGCCGCATAGCATCGCCTATTTTGGAAGATTTGGCGGAAGAATATCGTGGTAAAATTGATGTTTACAAGATAAATACAGACCAAGAGCCTGAACTTTCAGCGGCTTTTGGCATTCGCAGCATTCCCGCATTTTTGTTTTGTCCGAAAAATGGGAATCCGCAAATGAGTGCTGGCATTGCGCAAACTCCCGAAGATACGCGCACCCTATTTAAAAGGATAATTGATGAGTTTTTGCTGAAATGACTAATTGCAGAGAGGTCTGAAGAAAATTATAAAGTACAGGTCAAATTGAGGATTATTTTTTTTAGTTTTTGCCAATAAGTCAAATTGCAAGTTGTTCATTGTTGGACAAATAGAAAACCTCATTATGTTCAAAGGTTTATGACCGACAAAAACGGAATCATATTATATCAACCCAACGAAGCGATAAAACTTGAGGTTCGCCTCGAGGAGGAGTCGGTTTGGCTGACCCAATCACAGATGGCGGAGTTGTTCGAGACATCTCCGCAAAATGTTACTATGCACATTCGTAATTTGTATAAGAAGGGCGAATTGAAAATAACCCGTTGGCGGAATTAAAGTAACGCATATTTAATTTTACCAATGGGCTGATTGTTAACAAAGTTAGAATACTGCAAGGTCGTCAGAGCACTG
>CALBPW010000119.1 GCA_937899145.1 uncultured Bacteroidota bacterium | reverse complement strand
TTAGTCCTTCAGACAGCCAATGGGGACGACAAAAATGCCGTCTTTGCGCTGGTAGGCGTATGGCCCTACGGCGGTCAGCACCATCATAAACGAAGGTTTGTGCATTCGGTCGGTGTCGATGGTGGCGGCAAGGCTGTTCAGCGAGGCCACGCCTTCATCGATGAGTTTTTCGCCGCCAAGTTTTACTTCAATCAGAGCATAAGAGCCGTTGCGGCGGTGCAAAACGGTGTCACATTCCAACCCCGAACTGTCGCGATAATGATACAATTTGCCATCGAGTGCTTCGGCAAACACACGCAAGTCGCGCACGGCAAGATCCTCGAAAAGCAACCCAAAAGCATTCAGGTCGTTGATTAAGTCGTTGGGACCTAAACCTAATGCGGCCGTACCGATGCTTGGATCGACAAAGTGCCGGGTGTCGCTGGTTCGGATGGCCGACTTGCTGCGAATGTTGGGATTCCAAGCAGCAAGGTCTTCTATGACAAAGAGTTGTTTTAGTGCTTTGATATAGTTAGCCACGGTGTCTTCATCGAGTGTTTTTGAGTCGTTCGACAGCATATCGGCTTTGATGGTGCCGTAGGAAACTTGTTGAGAGACGTTTCGGGCATAGGAACGCAACAGCAACTTGGCTCGCTCGGGGCTGCGTTTCACTCCATCAACGCGCTGGATGTCGCGTTCGGTCACTGCATCAAGGTAGTCAAAGGCTTGGTCCAACGCGATGTCGCCCTCTGTCAGTGTGGCTTGTGGCCAACCGCCCCGGCAGGTCAAGTAAGCTATCTTTTGGAGGTCGAGTTCGCAAGGCTGCGGTTCAAAGGTGTTGCCGTCGAACAAAGCGCCAAGGCTTACGCTTCCCGTTGATTCGCCCGACTCGAACAGGCTCATTGGCCTCATTTTGATATGGGCAAAGCGCCCTGTTCCGCTATGAGTGGTTTCATTGGCTTGAGGGAGCACCGACGAGCCTGTGAGGATGAATTGGGCAAACTCACCACGTTGGTCCACTTCGCTGCGTATGCTGTCCCAAAGCGGGGGAATGGTCTGCCATTCGTCAACCAGACGCGGTGTTTCGCCTTGCAACAGCGTTTTCGGACTGATTTCCATCATCCGAAGGCTTTGGACCAAAACCTCGCTGTCGCCAAGATTGAGCAGGCTCTTGGCTTGTTGTTGCGCAGTTGTGGTCTTTCCGCACCATTTTGGGCCTTCTACCAAAACGGCTCCTTTGCCTGCCAGCTTTCTGGCAAGTAGCCTGTCAGCGATTCTCGGTTTGTATTTTGCCTTCATCGTTTGAAAGTTTTCAAAAACGTTGCAAAAATATTGGTTTTGTTTTGATTATGCAAATATTTTGGAAAACATTTTAAAAAAATTAATTTTCGTTATTTGCAAAATCCGAAAATATTTAATGAAATATCTTTATGCTCCGGATATTTCGGTTGGTGTTATATATGTCGAAAACCTGCTTGTTATTATTGTATTAAATTTTATTTACCCGTATGTTCTTTCCAGTGTAAATATTTAATCCAAAAAGAAGACGATGAATTAAATAAATTCAATAAAAACTACAGTGCTTATTGTAATAGTCCGAAGCATTTATATATTTCAGGCGGTAAAATGAATAATAATATATCATTAAACGACTTTTTGATAATAAACAATAAAAAATATAGTATCATCCAAAAAAAGATGCCCTATAAAAAATCGAATCATTCAATGATATATATATATTTAAACAATAAAGAATATATTTTCATCGCGGGAGGTGATAATAATTTAATAACATTTTATTACGATATTAATATGTCTTCTTTTATCATTTGGTCAAATATGAATTCGTTAAATGTAAAACCCTCTTTATATCAGTATAAAGAATATCTATATTCATTCCAATCTTTCAATAATGTTAATAATAATATTTTTTTTGAAAGAACGAATTTAGTTTATGGTAAACCTTATTGGGAAAAAATCGTACCAAAATTTGATGATATAAATTACCTTAAATTAAATTTCAAAAGTAAAAATTTTGGAATATCTAAAGGAAATAATGATGAAATCCTTTTTGTTGGAGGAGAAGATGCTGATAAAAATATAACTATATATGACCCTAATAAAAATATTTTAGTGTTTAATAAATATATAAATAATATTAAGGTGAAATTATCTGATAAAAATTTTTATAATATAAATAAAGAACATAATATAGCTTTACCTTCAAGTTTATCTTACAAAAAACAAATCGCTGTTGTAAATATGGTTAAACAAAGTATAAGACTAATTAATTTTGAATTAACTAATGGAGTGAGTAAAGTTCAATTAATAAATGTTGAAAAAGAAATAATAGAGAATACCATTGGGAATGTCTTTGTAAAAATTAAAATAGGTGAAAGAACTAGATTTGATATACAACCTCAAATTGTCGAAGCACAAAAATTATTTTTTGAAAAAAAAGAAGATAATAATAATAAAGAAATTATTAAAGTAGAATTTATTCCTAATTTGAATAAAGAAGAAGGAAGTAAAAATAAAATTAATAAGAAAAAAAATAGATTTTACTTATCGAATGATTCTGTTTACAATAATTTTGTAAATTTAATTGTAGAAAAATTGAAAAATAAAAAATGAGTTTAAAAAGGAAAAGATACTAAAAGTTTTAAATAAGAAAATATGAAAAAAGAAAATAATCTTAATAATATTAATAATAATATC
>CALBPW010000118.1 GCA_937899145.1 uncultured Bacteroidota bacterium | reverse complement strand
CACCGTGTTGAAGGAAATTGCTGAAACCATCTTGTTTAAGTACATTTGATGCTTGAATTTTCTTTCCGCCCAAAAATGCACTTGTAAATGTAAAGAAGGCAAATATGATTAAGAATGTTGAAAGTACAAGAAATACAGGGCTTAATCTAAGACCTGAAATTCTCATCCAACCTGCAGCTTCAGGAAAACACATTGCAAGAGTATTAGATACACCATATGCAAGGAACGGTGCTGTTAATACACCAAGTAAAATTTCTCCTGCTGATTTTAGCTGTAAGCCAAAAACTTTATCTCTTATACTGTTGACTTTGTTTTTGATGGCGGCGATGCTGTCGGCCGACATGCCATGCGGAACGCTGACAACAAAGTTGAAGCCGCCTGTTACGTTGATGTAGTCAGACGGCGCATAAACCAACATGCTGCCGGCAACGCTCACCGTGTTGTCGTAAACATAGCGCGCGTAGGTTTCGGGGAAAGATTGTGAGCTTGTGTCGTCGTAGATGTACAGCGGCGAGACATTATCGGTATTGTCTTTCACAAAGATAGTATGGCTTGTACGGTCGGTTATCGCCAAGACATAAGCGTTCAGGAAATTTTGCATCGACTGCTTTTGCCCGCTGTGCGCAATCTCGTAATAGATGCCGCTGTACTGGCTGCTGTTTCGGTCGCTCCATTCCGCCGCTCCATTGTAGGTTTTGTCGATGCTGTCAATTAGCGTCTGGATAGAAGCCGCGACGGAGTTGAAGAACGACGCTATCAGCCCGCTTTTCAGAAAGTGCGGCAACAGGTTGCTGATTGTTGTTCGGATATTGAGTGCCATAATTGTCGGTTTTATAACGAAAGCGGATTCCCTTCAGAGTCGTAGTATGTGAAATTGGTTACCATCGAGTTTCCTTGTCCTATTGAGGAGTCAACATCGGTTGCATCAAACAGAATGTCGAAATAGCCCGAAGTCGGCAGCACTTTTCCTATTATCGTGCTGTATCTTTCCGCGCTATAGCCGCTCTGATAGGTGTAAGCGCGAGCCTGTGTTATTTGCGCCAGTTCCACACCGTTGACAGCCATTATTGCGCCGGTCAGCCCTGCCATTGTCAGCTCGCCGTTGAACGGCAGATTAGCAAGGTAGTCGCGTATTGCGTCGTGAATGGTTTTGGCGGTGCTGCTGTTGTAGATTATTGAATAGTCAATCCACAAAGTGATATTGAACTGCAACACGTCGCCAAGCTGGTTGATAATCATAACCGGCACGCCCGCGTCTTTGAATTTTCCGATGTAGGTAGACAGCGCATTGTATTGCGATGTGCTGAGCACTGAGAATTTGCCGTTGTTAGAGGTCGCCACTTTTATCAGCAAGCCGAAATAATCGGTGTTGTTGATTGTGAAATTGCCTTCGGTTACAGCGCACGCCTTGACTATTTGCGCGTTTTCAATCTCAGTGTCGGACAGTGTGCCGGTGCTCCATGTGTTTGTGTCAGCGTCAAAAAACGCCTGTTCCGATTGCAGGAAGTTGAGCACCATGCGCTGATACCAGCTGCAAGTGTGCCCGCGCTCGCTGGCGATGGTTTTCTTTATAGCGTCGACATGCGCGTAGCTGATTTGCTCGACCGCATAGATTGCCGTCGCAATGATGTAGAACAGGATATTTTCGATTGAGACAATTGAGAAGTAGCTGTCGAAGGTTGTGCCGTCGGCAAACCCGTAGCGTTCTTTGACTGTCTCGTCAGCCATAAAAGCTGTTGTGATGTCGTTTTTGATCTCTGAGATTGAGCGTGCCATGACTTTGAGTTTTTAATAATCGTACCTTGATAATGGTTTGCCGGCTGCCATAAAGGGAGTGTTTGTCCCGTTGTTGTCGGTGTCGGACAGTGTGTCGAAGTTTGGAACAATGGTGCCGTTCTGCACTTGGCGCAGCCAGTCGATGGCGGCGTTGTAGCGCAGCTCGCGTATTTCAAACCCGATGCGCTTGGGCAGCCATGATATAAGGTGGTAGAGGGCGATGTCGACCGTGCGCAT
>CALBPW010000117.1 GCA_937899145.1 uncultured Bacteroidota bacterium | reverse complement strand
ACACTCGTTGAACGTGGCTTCTTTCTGTTCTTTTGGACTTTCGCTGTTGTATTTTGCCACAACTCTCTGGGCTATCTTCTTGGCTGGATGGCAGGTAAAGCCGCAATGTTCAACACGGCCAAGAAACGCACCATCAGCATAGAAGTTGGTATGCAGAATGCCGGTCTCGCCACCAATCTGGCCACCGTATTCTTTGTCGCACAACCCCTTTCCGTATTACCCTGCGCCATATCGTGTGCATGGCACTCAATTTCAGGCACAATCTTGGCTGGAATTTTTATGCGATTTGGAAAGAAAACCGACGAAACTGATTTTCAAAAAAACATGTAAATTCACGCATTTATGCAACGTGAACAAATTATCGACAACATAAAAAAATCGGAGCTGACACACTTCCTCCCAATAGTTCGTTGTGGCTATATGGCTCGCAAGCGCGCAAAACCGCCAACGGATTTAGCGATTGGGACTTGCTGATTTTGCTCGATAAACCAAAACTTGTAGCCGCCGATTACGATGTTATATATCCATTTAGAGAATTTGGTTGGGATAACGGATTGTAAATCAGCCCACATTTATACACTAAAACACAATGGAACTCATGGGCTTTTCTGCCATTCTACAAAAATGTTGAACACAAGAAAGTAATTTTGACATGAGCTTAACCGATGAAGAATTTGCCACACTTGGTACAATTAGAACTTAAAAAAGCCAACGAAACTTTTGAAGAAATTGAAATTCTTACAAAAGCGAACAAATGGAACGGCGCAACAAACAGCGTATCACTCTGTATATCATACAATTAGCGCGTTATTAATTAGCAATGGACATCTCACGTAAGCACTCATAGTGGCTCTCATGCTTTATTCAACCTCTATTACATCAAAACAGGCATTTTACCAAATGAATATAGCAAACTCCAAACTCTCCGCGAAGAGAGCGATTACAATTGCATTTATAATGTTGATGCCAATGAAATTTCAGAAAAACTTCCATTAGCACAAGAACCAACAAAAAGAACCAACACAATAATCACCAATAAATCAAGCATTTAGCACAAAATCAGAATTCATTGTCACCTTTAAAAAAATACTAACACAAAAAAGTTATTATTACGTTATTAACTTATTCCACAAGCCCCTCTTTTTTTGATACTTTTGGCGCGTAATTAATAACAAAACTATGAGTGGTTTTTTTGGAGCAGTCACCACCACCGACTGCGTTAACGATGTCTTCTATGGCACAGACTACCATTCGCACCTCGGAACCAAACGCGGTGGAATGTCGATTTACTCAACAAAAAACGGATACCAACGCGCTATCCACAGTCTTGAAAACAGCTATTTCCGCACAAAATTTGAAGAAGACGCATCAAAATTTGTAGGCGAAGCAGGTATTGGTTGCATAAGCGACAACGAAGCTCAACCCTTGGTAATCTTCTCGCATTTAGGCCGGTTCGCCATCACAACAGTATCAAAAATCAACAACGTTGATGAACTTGCCGACCGCTTTTTGCGCGAAGGAAAAACCTTTGCCGAAACAAGCCAAGGCGGCATCAATCCAACCGAATTAATATCGATGCTGATATGCGAAAAACAAAGTTTTAAAGAGGGTATTGAAAATGTGTACAACAGCATAAAAGGTTCATGCTCAATACTGATACTGAACAAAGACGAAATAATTGCCGCCCGCGACTTCTTAGGCCGCACACCTATTATAATAGGCAAAAAAGATGGAGCCTACTGCGCGGCATCTGAATCGTCATCGTTCCTAAACCTCGACTACCAAATTGAAAAATATATCGGACCGGGCGAAATTGTATCAATCCGCAACAACGGCTACTCCGTTATGCGCGAAGCCGAAAAAGAAATGCAGATATGCTCGTTCCTTTGGGTTTATTACGGCTACCCACCCGCTTGCTATGAAGGCATCAATGTTGACCAATCGCGCTACCGTTGCGGCCGCAAACTTGCCGAACACGACCCTGAACTCCGCGACGCCGATTTTGTTGCCGGCATTCCCGACTCCGGTGTTGGACACGCCATGGGCTACAGCGGAGCAACAGGCATTCCATTAATGCGCCCATACGCAAAGTACACACCAACTTGGCCGCGCAGCTTTATGCCTCAGAATCAGAAACAACGCGAACTTGTTGCAAAAATGAAACTTATACCAAACGGTTCAGTTATCAATGGCAAAAAAGGAATCTTCCTCGACGACTCAATTGTGCGTGGAACACAGCTAAAAGACAATGTAAAAGACCTTGTTGAAGCTGGCATAAAAGAAGTGCACATGCGCATAGCATGCCCACCGCTTATCTACCCTTGCGAGTATCTGAACTTCAGCCGCTCGCGCTCATCGCTCGAACTCGCAACACGCAAAGCCATTGTCAAACTTGAAGGCAAAGAAGATGTCGATTTTTCAAAATATGCCGACCCCGATTCAGAGGAATACAAAAATATGGTTGAGCAGATGCGAAAAGATATGAACCTCACAACCCTCAAATTCCAACGCCTTGAAGACCTTGTTGAAGCCATCGGCCTGCCAAAAGAAAAACTTTGCACACATTGCTGGGACGGCTCAAGCAGAGGATGATGACATTTAAAAATCAGAAGTTTCAAGTTAATAAGTTAGTGTAACCAATACTTATCAGTCAGATTTTCAAACATTTATAAAAAACGACAAAAAATGAATAAAAAAAATCGTTTTTTGTTTCGTCATTCTGAATATTAGCATATATTTGCAAACACTTTTGAACACATTAATTTATTGATTATAAAAGATTTTAGCAATGACAAAAGCAGATATCGTAAACGAAATCTCAAAAAACACAGGAATTGAGAAAGTAACAGCGCAAAAAACTGTTGAATCGTTAATGGAAATCGTTAGAACAACATTGGAAAATGGTGGCAACGTTTACCTAAGAGGTTTTGGTAGCTTTGCACTGAAAAAAAGAGCAAAAAAGACCGCTCGCGACATTTCAAAAAATACCACAGTGGTTATACCGGAGCACTTTATTCCATCGTTCAAACCAGCTAAGTCATTCCTTACAAGTGTAAAAACAAACGTAAAATAAACCTTAAATAATAACGATTATGCCAAACGGTAAGAAACATAAAAGGCACAAAATGGCTACGCACAAGCGTAAGAAACGCCTTCGTAAGAATCGTCATAAGAAGAAATAACTTCCTTTAGATGAAACTAACAATAAACCTTCTGAGAAACCTCTTAAGGTTTATTGTTTTTTATGGGGATTTATATCCAATACTCAATTGCTGATGTTTTCTAAATTTTTGTTCGATAACATTTTACAACATTTATAAATTATATAAAATGAAAATCGAATTTAACAATAACATCAAGCTAATCATTAATTTGCGCTAAAACATACGCAACGTGAACAAGGAACTGATAATAAACGCGACTCCACAAGAAGTTGTAATAGCACTTGTTGAAGACAAGGTTTTGGTAGAACTTAACAGAGACAAAAACAACACAAACTTCTCTGTTGGTGACATATATTTAGGAAAAGTAAAAAAAATCATGCCCGGGCTTAACGCCGCATTTGTCGATGTCGGGTACGAAAAAGACGCTTTCCTGCATTATCTCGACCTTGGCCCGCAATTTCGCTCAATAAACAAGTTCCTGTTTAACAATATTGAACATAAAAGCCCTGTCACTTCCATAAGCAATTTCGATATGGAAGAAGACATCGACAAACACGGAAAAATAAACCAGGTGCTGCACGATGGGCAACCAATACTGGTGCAAATAGCAAAAGAGCCAATATCGACAAAAGGTCCACGCCTGACATCAGAACTATCAATTGCAGGGCGAAACATTGTACTAATCCCATTCTCCGACAAAGTATCAGTATCGCAAAAAATACAATCGCGCGCTGAACGTGAGCGCCTGCGCAGCATTGTACAAAGCATACGGCCAAAAAACTTTGGAGTAATTGTACGCACAGTTGCCGAAAACAGCAACGTTTCAGACCTTGACGCCGAACTGCGCGGGCTGCTTGACAAATGGCAACAAGCATTTCAAAACATTAAAAATCAGGCTCCTAAGTTACTAATCAGCGAGCTTGACCGCACAACTGCCATGCTGCGCGATATGTTTAACCCTGAATTTAACAATATCTATATAAACGACGAAAAACTATTTGAAGAAACAAAACAATATATTCGCGATATTGCACCCGACCGCGAGAAAATCGTAAAACTTTACGACGACGCACAACCCATTTTTGAACATTTCGGTCTTGAAAAACAAATAAAATCGCTATTTGGCAAAACAGTAGCTCTGCAAAAAGGCGCATATTTGGTTATAGAACGTACTGAGGCTCTGCATGTTATAGATGTAAACTCAGGCAACCGCACACAAAACAGCTCCAATCAAGAAGAAAATGCCATTGATGTGAATATGATTGCAGCCGCCGAAATCGCACGCCAACTTCGTCTGCGCGATATGGGCGGCATAATCGTTATCGACTTTATTGATATGCATACAGCCGAAAACAAACAAAAGTTGTATGAGTATATGAAAGAGTGCATGCAAACTGACCGCGCGCGCCATCACGTTCTGCCACTCAGCAAATTCTGCCTAATCCAAATAACACGCCAGCGCGTACGCCCCGAAACAACCGTAAGCACACTTGAAAAATGCCCATCGTGCAACGGCTCGGGCGAGGTTACTCCCACCCTGCTCATCATTGACGAGTTAGAAAATATAATCCGTTGGGGAATGCTAAAATACAAAAACAAACCAATAACATTGGCTGTCCACCCCTTTATTGCCGCATACCTCAACAAAGGCATCTTCTCGATAAAACGCCGCTGGAAATTTAAATACCTGCATCGGCTGAAAGTGAAAGCAGCCAATTCACACGCATTTTTGGAGTACGCATTCCTTGATAAGAACAACGAGAAGATTTATCTGTAAGAATCAAATGCTGACCACAAAGGGTAAAAGACAGTATTACGAACATTGTAACACTGCCGATGAAATAGAATCTGTTCTAATTTCCAGATACTATGAATGCACAAAAGAATAGAATAGTCGAATACGCAATAGCCATTCTAATTATTGCAATAGTTGCAATAGTATCCGCACTACCAACAATCAACCATTTTCCTGCCTTTACCCACGCTTGGGCACAAACCGATTGGTATTCATTATCAATTGGTTTTCAAAATAATGGATTTGATTTTTTGCACCCCGAAACACTAATTTACAACAAGCAATATCCGAGTTATTGGCAAGGCGATGACGGCACAACCATAACATCAGTCGATTTTCCGATTCACACATACATTGTTGCCATAATAATGAAACTACTTGGCACGCAAGCTCCTTGGGTTTTCCGCTGCTGGACATTTATTGTAAGTTTTATCGGTTTATGGTTTCTTTTCTTAGTATGCAAACGACTGACCAACAATGTTTTAAAATCGACATTAGTAGTTTGCCTCGCCATAACATCACCTTTGTACACTTACTATTTCGATGGATTTTTGCCATCGGCGCCCGCACTTGCCTTTGTATTTATCGGACTTTGGGCTTACGTAGTTTATTACCAAGGTAATAAATTGAAATACTGGCATATAGCAATAGCAGCACTTACACTTGCAACACTCATACGCACATCGCAAGCCGTTCCGTTGGCAGCTGTTTGCTGTTTCGAAATATTTCAGCTGATATTCAATAAAGATAAGAAATTCAACAAAATACAAGTTATTCCAATTATACTGTCAGCAATTGCAATAGGCGGGTATATGTGGTGGAATGCACAATTAAGGGCTGAAAATGGCTCGCTATTTCTCAACAATTTGCGCCCGGCCGAAAACAAGGAACAAATAGATAGTGTGTTCGACATTATGAACTGGAACTGGAAATTCCGATACTTCTCAAAAATACAACATTGGCTTGTTGCAGCTTCAATAATTGCTGCCATAGCGTATTCAATACTGAAACACAAGAAGATACATTCAAATTCGTTAGTTTGGTTGGCTATAATTTATTCATTTGGCACTCTCCTATTTTTTATGGCAATGTTCCTACAATACCACGACCACGATTACTATTTTCTTGATAGTTTTTTTGCACCAATATTATTGATATTCATTTTAACATTAAAACAATTGCCTGAATTAAAAAATTATTGGAAAATTCTGCCATTAGTAATATCTATCTTATTACTAATCATAATGTTCAATGCAGCAAAGCTCGATAATCGCCGCCGAATTGACGCTAACGACCGCGCACTACAATGTAACATAAATTACGAAGGTTCAGATAAATGGCTTGATAGCCTAAACATAAGCCGAAATGCTAAAATACTCACACTTGGCGCCTATCCTCAAAATTCGCCATTCATCAAAATGCAACGAAAAGGCTACGCTGCTATGTGGACTGACAAATGGCTGTTAGACAAGGTGATGCAATTTGATTTTGATTACGTTGTTATCGAAAATAGTATTATTGATAGCAATAACAAAGATTTGAACATGGCTATTGAGCAGTTAAAATGTATTGACAACAACGGAAAATTGAAGATTTACAAACGGAAAACGGAATAAAACGACATCTTCCACCGCATAACTTGCGCAATAGCCTTAGAAAATACAGTTTAAACAGATTATAGCATCTGATGAATATAAATTAATCATTTTTCTACCTTTTGACACATCTATACGACAATTTGACAGATAAACTTTTTGAAAAATATAAAGAAAAAGTATTATTTAGCAATGTTTTAGACGGCTAATGAATATTAACAACAAAATGCTTGTTATCGCCAAATAGAACAAATTGTTTTTGAAGTTTCTCATTAGTTTTTCATTAGTTTTTTCATAGCGTCCTTCACTGAAGGGCGCTAATTTTTTTACAATAAATTTCTAATTTATAAGGACTCCGACAATACGTTCAATATCGCCATTGTTATGTGCCGGCGAAATTTTCAGCAATTTGCAAAGAAGTTCGTACAAATCAATATTGTCAAGTTGCGGCGCTGAATATCCTTTCTTAAAATCGGGACCAATGGCGTAAAAAACACCATTCATAAGCGGATTGCGATTGTCGAAACCATGCATTCCACAGGGCAACGGGCGTGTATTTTTGTATTTCAAGCATCGTGCGCTATCGGCTAAAACTACAACATCGCCAATGCGCTTGTTGGCAGAATAATGATAAATGGAGTCAACCTTTGCACGTTTCATAACCGACACGCCTTCAACATTTTTAAATGCGGAAACTACTGAATCCTCACAATTTTTATTGCAATAAATCAATGAGATAGCCGGCGAATAAGCCACCGTATCAATCCAATCTGATTTTATATATGGTTCAATATCAATTGATTGAGCTTCAGAAATTGCAGTCATACCATGGTCTGAAACAATTATAAAATTGATGGAATCGCTGAAACTCAACGAGTTAAGTTTCTGCATAAAATATCCAATCAAACTGTCGGCTAATTGAATTGAGTTGAGTATCTCTGGCGCATCAGGTCCTTTACTATGTCCCACATTATCAACTTCTTCTATATAACACATTGCTAAATGAGGGCGTTTGTTATAAGGCGCATTTAGCCAGCTTATCACACTGTCGATGCGTGTTTTGTAAGGCACTTCGGCATCGTAAGCCGCCCAACGCGATGGCCGATAGCCTTTGATTTCGACATCCGCACCAATCCATGAGTATGCCGCTGTTTTAATTCGCTGCGATTCGGCGGTTACCCAAATTGGCTCGCCTTGATAAAAATAGTTATCTGACGTAGTTGTTTTATCGTGCATATTGTAAAATTTGCGCGACGGTTTGTCCCAAAAACTATTTGCCACCAAACCATGATTTTCGGCATACAAACCCGTTGCCATTGTGTAATGGTTGACAAATGTAAGTGTCGGAAATACGGGTTTAAAACCTGCGGATCGCACTCCATTATGTTCAATAGAATCAAAATTTGGAGTATTGGCTTTATCTTGA
>CALBPW010000116.1 GCA_937899145.1 uncultured Bacteroidota bacterium | reverse complement strand
AGATGTAATATTTTTAACAGTTCCTTCAAGAACCTGTCCTTTTTCAAGTTTCGAGATGATGTCTTTCTTTTGTTGTTCAAGTTCAGCCTCGATAAGCGCTTTGTGCGATACAACAACGTTTTTAAATTCGTGGTTGATTTTAACAACTTTGAATTCCATTGTTTTACCAACAAATACATCGTAGTCGCGAATTGGTTTGACATCAATTTGCGAACCGGGCAAGAATGCTTCGATGCCAAATACATCGACAATCATACCGCCTTTTGTACGGCATTTAATGTAACCTTTGATGATTTCGTCTTGTTCAAGTGCTTGATTTACACGATCCCACGAGCGTAATGCGCGTGCTTTTTTGTGTGATAGCGAAAGTTGGCCATTGCGGTCTTCTTGACTTTCCACATAAACCTCCACTTTGTCGCCCACTTTCAAATCGGGATTGTAGCGGAATTCGTTCATGTTGATAACACCTTCTGATTTGTAGCCGATGTTGACCAAAGCTTCGCGCTTGTTCATTGCTACAATTGTGCCTTCAACAACTTCGTTTTCAGTAATCGAAGAAAGTGTGTTGCTGTACATTTCTTCGTATTTGCCACGCTCTGAGCTTGATACTACAGAGTCGTTCTCGTAAGCGTCCCAGTCAAAATCTTCTGGTTTTACGTTTGTTTGCTTTTGAGGCACATTAAGTTCTAATGTTTCCTCGCGCTCAACTTCCTGAGCATTTTGATTTTCTTTTTCCATTTAAATTTAAATAAATTAATGAGTTAGACTTTATTTTTAAAAAATCACGCAAAGTAAATGCTTTTGAATGAATAAAGCAAGTTATATTTTTGGCTGATTTATAATCATTTGCGTTTTCCGCAAAATTTGCAAGGGCGTTTTTGACACATATTTGTAAGTGATTTTTTAGTGCGCCTTTTGCGAGCAATGTGTCATTGGGTCGTTTGTTAGTTCTATATCGGCAGCGGGGCATTTTAATCCTGCTACTTTCAGCAAATTTTGCAAATCGTTCAAATATTTAGTTGAAGATTCTGCCACAATGGGATATTTTTCTAATTTACAACTGTTTGAAGCAACAAACCCATTGATTCCAATTTCGTCAAACCAAGATGACAAATCTTTCGATTCCTCAATAGCAATAATGACGCTTTTAAACTGAAAATATCCGTAAATTGGGACAGGCATCAGTTTTTGAGTTCCCCAAATTTCTGAATACCAGCCAATAAACGTTTTATTTTCAGGAATAGGATTTGGGAATCCTGACAACGCAGTTTCAAGCATAGTTTTTAGTTTTGTAAGTTCATCATCAAAACCAACTTATTTCCAATAACTTACGGCAAATTTGTTAACTAAAATTTCCTCGTCAACTCCGCCAATACCTTTGTTGTAAAAATCAAGAATGCAATGGCCGTACTCGTGTACAATGTTGTACCAATGAAAATATGAGCGTTGCAAACAGATTGATACTGAATTTTCCACTCAAAGCAGATTCAACTTTAACATCAATTAAGGGTCAAAAAACAGGTATAGGCGCAACAATTTGCGCCAATATGCAATTTGACGCAACAAGTGCACCTATTACTAATACCAGCCTTTTCAAGTCGTTTTGTGTTTCCCAAAAATTAAACAAAAAACGCAAACTGAAAACAGATTGTTCAACATTATCATCACCAATTAATAACTTCTTCCTTCAAAATATCTAACCTTCTTACCTTTTTTAAGCGAAAAACGTAAAAACGATTATCTATTAAAATACTTCGGCTAAATTGCTACTTTTGCGGTTTACTATTGGTGAAATACATTTATACAAACATATTGTATAAATATTGACTTTTAATACATAATTATAATGCTTTTCGACTACGAGATGATTGCGCAATTCTATAACGAATTGCCTGCAAAAGTGGCCACTGCACGCAAACTGCTTGGCCGTCCGATGACACTGAGTGAGAAAATCTTATATGCACACCTCTCGCCAGAGGCCGAACAAAAAATTTATGCGCGTGGCGCTGAATATGCGCTATTTGCGCCAAACCGTGTAGCCATGCAAGATGCCACCGCGCAAATGGCTCTGCTGCAGTTTATCAACGCTGGCAAGAGCAAAACAATGGTGCCATCAACCGTTCATTGCGACCACCTTATTCAGGCCAATACCGATGCCGTATCCGACCTTAGCGTAGCCAACGAACAAAACCGCGAGGTGTACGACTTCCTGCGCAATGTGGCAGCAAAATACGGAATCGGCTTCTGGAAACCCGGAGCCGGAATCATACATCAGGTGCTGCTCGAAAATTACGCATTCCCAGGCGGAATGATGATTGGCACCGACTCGCACACCGTCAATGCCGGCGGATTAGGAATGGTTGCCATTGGCGTTGGCGGTGCTGATGCTGTTGATGTGATGGTTGGACTGCCTTGGGAACTGAAAATGCCAAAACTTATCGGTATAAAACTGACAGGAAAACTTAATGGCTGGGCATCACCAAAAGACATTATTCTGAAAGTAGCTGGTTTACTGACAGTTAAAGGCGGAACAGGCTGCATTGTCGAATATTTTGGCGATGGTGCTGCAACTCTATCGGCAACTGGCAAAGGCACAATTTGCAATATGGGGGCCGAAATTGGCGCTACCACCTCAATCTTTGCCTACGACCAAAAAATGCACGAATACTTGTGTGCAACTGGTCGTGAAAAAGTTGCTGAACTTGCTGCTAAAAATGCTGAACATTTAGCAAGCGATGCCGAAGTGTACGCAAATCCCGAAAAATTCTACGACCAACTTATCGAGATAAATCTCTCTGAATTAGAGCCTTACGTAAACGGGCCATTCTCGCCCGACCTTGCAACACCAATATCGCAGTTTGCCGATTACATACGCAAAAACAACTATCCTGAGAAGATGGAAGTTGGCTTGATAGGCTCGTGCACCAACTCGTCGTACGAAGACCTCGACAAAGCAGCATCGGTGGCTCGTCAGGCTAAAGATAAGAATATCAAGGTTAAAGCCGAGTTTATTGTAAGTCCCGGCTCGACTCAGGTAAAGAAAACCACCGACCGCGACGGTCAGATTGCCGCCTTCAAAGAGATTGGCGCGCTTGTTATGGCCAACGCCTGCGGCCCGTGCATCGGTCAGTGGGCACGCCACACCGACGACCCGACGGCAAAGAACAGCATCATACACTCGTTCAACCGCAACTTTGCAAAACGCACCGACGGCAACCCAAATACACACGGATTTGTTGCTTCGCCCGAACTTGTAACCGCAATGGCAATATCAGGCTCAATGCTATTCAATCCGTTGAAAGACAACCTTTTGACTGAAGACGGACGCGAAGTGATGCTCGACGAACCAAAAGGCGCTGAACTGCCTACAAACGGCTTCATTACTGACCCCGACGGTTTTCTTGCGCCACCTGCCGACGGCTCATCTATCGAAATAAAAGTAAATCCCGACAGCGAGCGTCTGCAACTGCTTGAACCATTTGCCGAGTGGGACGGAAAAGATTTCACAAATCTGCAACTGCTTATAAAAGCCAAAGGAAAATGCACCACCGACCACATCAGTATGGCCGGCAAATGGCTGCGCTTCCGCGGACACCTCGACAACATCAGCAACAACCTGCTAATTGGTGCCATCAATGCTTTCAATGGCGAAGCAAACAAAGTGCTTGACGCTGCAAATGGCTCATATACAGCAGTTCCCGACCTTGCACGCTCGTACAAGGCTCGCGGGTTACGTAGCATTATTATTGGCGACGAAAACTATGGCGAAGGCTCGAGCCGTGAACATGCAGCCATGGAGCCACGCCATTTGGGAGTCAATGTAGTATTGGTAAAATCATTTGCCCGCATTCACGAAACCAACCTGAAAAAGCAAGGAATATTGGCACTCACATTTGCCGATAAATCTGATTACGAAAAAATTCGCGAGAATGACACCTTCGATATTATCGGCTTAACAACATTTAGCGCTGGCGTTCCTCTCAAAATGAACATTCATCATACCGATGGCACAAGCGAGCAAATAACTGTAAACCACACTTATAACAATGCGCAAATTGAGTGGTTTAAAGTAGGTGGCGCACTGAATCAGATTAGAAAACAATCAAAAAAATAAAATCATGGCAGAAAAAATCACAATCAGCAATGGCAAACTTAATGTGCCGAACAACCCCATAATCCCATTCATTGAGGGCGACGGAATCGGTCGCGACATCTGGCCGGCATCGCAGAAAGTAATGGACGCGGCTGTGGAGAAATACTACGGTGGCAAACGCAAAATTGAGTGGAAAGAAGTTCTGGCGGGCGAAAAAGCCTTCAACGCCACTGGCAGCTGGCTTCCCGATGAGACTTTAGACGCTTTCCGCGAGTATCTGGTAGGCATAAAAGGTCCGCTCACAACCCCGATTGGCGGCGGCATACGCTCGCTCAATGTGGCTCTGCGCCAAACACTCGACCTATATGTCTGCTTGCGCCCCGTGCAATATTACGAAGGTACGCCATCGCCCGTAAAACGTCCGGAACTTGTCGATATGTGCATCTTCCGCGAAAATACCGAAGATATTTACGCTGGCATCGAATATATGAACGGCACTGAAGAGAACCTGAAAATCAAGAAGTTCCTGATTGAAGAGATGGGCGTGAAGAAAATCCGTTTCCCCGAATCGTCGAGCATCGGCATCAAGCCAGTTAGTCAGGAAGGCACCGAGCGACTTGTCCGCGCTGCCATTCAGTACGCCATCGACCACAAAAAGCCATCGGTTACGTTTGTCCACAAAGGCAACATAATGAAGTTTACCGAGGGAGCATTCAAGATTTGGGGCTACGAGCTTGCAGAGCGCGAATTTGCCGACAAAGTTTACACTTGGAATCAGTGGGAGAAACGCAAGAAAGAGATTGGCGAAGAGGCTGCAAATGCCGAGATGGACGCTGCCGCAAAAGCTGGCAAAATCATAATCAAAGATTGCATTGCCGACGCTTTCTTACAACAAATCCTGACACGCCCTGCCGAATATTCGGTAATTGCTACACTTAATTTGAATGGCGATTACATTTCCGACGCATTGGCAGCTTGCGTAGGCGGAATTGGCATTGCTCCGGGTGCAAACATCAACTACCAGAGCGGTTATGCCATTTTTGAAGCCACACACGGAACAGCACCGAAATACACAGGCAAAAACGTGTCAAACCCGGGTTCACTGCTACTTTCGGGCGCAATGATGCTCGACTATATGGGCTGGACCGAGGCCGCCGATGGCATCCGCAAATCGATGAGCAAAACCATCTCGCAAAAGACCGTCACCTACGATCTGCACCGCATGATGGAAGACGCGACTAAACTCTCGACATCGGAGTTTGCTGACGCGCTGATAAAGAATCTTTAGTTAGTTATGATTTGGGAGTAAGGATTTAGAAATATGTGAATGGTATCGGGCGTTTTGAATTACGAAATTTCAACTTGTTAAACCCGTTAAACAACGAAGCGTTTAAACTTTAAACAATTCACCGATTATCCGATTCACCGATTCAACAAAAGAAAAAAAACGATTAAACAATCAAAAGTAATGGAGAATTTCATTTCAGACGTATCGCGATTAGTTGGCCAATCGTGCCAGATAGACAAGGACTTGTTTGATAAATACAATGTTAAACGAGGCTTACGTAATGCCGATGGTTCGGGCGTTCTTGTCGGCTTGACCAACATTGGCGACGTTGTGGGCTATCGCCGCGAGGGCGACACATTGATACCAACCAAAGGCGATTTGCGCTATCGTGGATTTCCAATCCGCAACCTTGTGCAAGGCTTTCAGAGCGAACATCGCCATGGATTTGAGGAAACAACATTCTTGCTGCTTACTGGCAAGTTGCCAACAAAGTTGCAACTTGACGAGATGACAACTCATCTTGCCAGCAAACGCGACCTCGACGACTCTTTTGTAAATATGATTCTTACATTGCGTGGTCGCGACCTGATGAATATGCTATCGCGTTCAGTATTAATACTTTACACACTTGACGAGACAGCCGAAGACTACTCATTGCCAAGTCTTGTAAAGCAATCGCTTAATTTGATAGCCAAACTACCCGTGATTGTCGCATATTCGTACCAGGGAATGCGACACTCATTCTACCGTAAATCATTGGTTATCAGACATCCACAAGCAAATCTTTCGGCTGCTGAAAATTTCCTTTATCTACTTAAAGGGAACAAATATACTCCGCTTGAAGCCGAAATTCTCGACTTGATGATGATTCTTCATGCCGAACATGGCGGCGGTAACAATTCAACATTCACTATGCGCTTGGTATCGTCGGCAATGACCGATACCTACTCGGCTACAGCCGCCGCAATTGGCTCACTGAAAGGCCGTTTGCATGGTGGGGCTAATCTGCAAGTGTTGGAAATGATGACCAACATCAAGAAAAACGTGAAAAATTGGAACGATAAGGAAGAGATAAAATCGTACTTGATGAAGATTTTGCGCAAGGAGGCTTACGACCGTTCGGGCAAGATTTACGGCATCGGGCACGCCGTTTATACACTCTCCGACCCTCGTGCCGAACTGCTGAAAACCAAGGCAATAGAACTTGCAAAAGAAATACGAAAGAGGCAGGAGGTCTCTTGTTCTCGGTGCATTATTGTTTTTGTGACAGGTTTTCGGGAATACATGGAGGCTGCTTTTGATGTAAATGCGTTTCATTATCTGGTAAAGCCTATTCATGAGGATAAATTTGCAGAGGTGTTTCATCGGGCAGAAAAGGAAATATCTATGGTCAAAAAACAGGCTGACAGATACATCATGGTCAAAGAAGGAGAACAGAGAAAAAAATTGTTCCTGCGTAATATTCGGTATATAGAAAGCATGGATCGAAAAGCTATTTTTTACATGGAACATGGTATAACAGAAACTTATGCGAAAATGTATGATTTGGAGGAACAACTGGGCAAATCCTTTTTTCGGTGTCATAGGGGATATCTTGTAAATCTTGAAAAAGTGATAGCTTATTCCTCAAATAGTATTCAGGTACAGGGCGGCGATACAATAATTCTTGCGGAGAAAAAGTATCCGGATTTTGTAAGGGCATATCTTCGATATGCTAAGAACGGAGGGACTGTAAATGTTTGAATTTATTACGTTGATACTGCCGATCTATGTGACAGATAGTATTTTAAGTTGCATCTATGGGATGGATTTGTTGAAGCCAAAGTATTCAAGGAAAATAACAATCACTTTTTGGGTACTTATCTATCTTGGCATATATCTTCTGATCTATAAAAAATTAGGATTAAATTGGGATATTGTAGGCATTATCGTGAATCTTATATTCATTTTCTTGTTGCAGTTTGTTTTTATGACGAGGGATTATCAAAGGCAATTCTTTGTTTCTTTGAGCTTTGTTGCGGGGAAAGAACTGATTAAATATGTTACCAGTGTGCTTTATTATTTGGTTTCCGGAATGACAGGCGATGTGGTAATGAAAATGATTCTGTCGGTAGAAGGAATCACAATGGCAAGGGTAAATGTGCTAAGTAATATCTATTTATTTCTCCTGAATATGATAAGCGTGGCGGTGTATGTACTCATTTTTTATATGTATTTGAAAATGCTTGGCAAAAAATTTGTTTATAAGGATTACGAGACAAGTGTTATAGAGAATGTTTTTTTGATATTTCCATGTGTGACGGCTCTTTGTATATCCGTCACTCTGCGTTTGTTGATATTACAAGCAAATAACGGAATGATCACACTGGTATATGAAACGATTCCAGCGGTCAGTTTTTGGGTGATCATAATCTGTATCTTGCTGCTCGGCTCTATTATTGCGACTATTATGCTCTTTCAATATTTGATACAGCATAAATATGGAATAAGCCATTTTTAGCAGCTTCAACATTACTTCCATTAGTTAATTTTAGATCTTTGTCAAGTGATGATGCGCTTACTAGAGTTCTACCTTGTTCATCATCAATAATTTGTGCAAAAATGTTTGAATTTGATCTAAACACATTAAGTCTTGGAACAGCAGTTGTACCATGTACATCTTTTCTTACTCTTTTGTGTCTTTCAACACGCATAGCATTTCTTGATTCTTTTTTAATCATAAGTAACTTCTCCTTATCTTATATTTTAAGCAGCTTTCTTACCTTCCTTACGAATAATGTGTTCGTCTTTATAACGAATACCTTTTCCTTTATAAGGTTCAGGTTGTCTAACTTTTCTAACATTTGCTGCAAATTCTCCAACTAATTCTTTGTTTGCTCCAGTAATAGTTAATTCTGTATTACTTGGAGACTCAACTTTGATTCCTTCTGGAATTTGCATTTCTACTGGATGACTATATCCAGCACTAATAACTATTGCATTTCCTTTTAGTGCGAAACGATATCCAAC
>CALBPW010000115.1 GCA_937899145.1 uncultured Bacteroidota bacterium | reverse complement strand
CATGGACGGCGACATACAAGACTGCATCGACCACCTCATCGTGGCCGAGAACGCCGAACGGATGAAGGAAGCAGAACTTTGAAGTTGAAAGTTGTGAAACGTGAAAGTGAAAACTATGAGCTACCAATCTATAGATACTCTACAAAATGTTCTTAGTGAAAACGTCTTTCGTCACACTAAAGACGCAAAGAAGGCAGCAGGACGTTCTCTGGGAACTATGATTGAAATCATCACCTATTATCTTCTTAACGAGTGGGGGATGCAAGATGCCATATCCATAGAGCGGGGACTACCTGAATATGGAAATCCTGACATTACTCATAATGTGGAGTTCACCCTTCATCCCGTCATTCGAACAGAAACAAGACCACATCCCAACCATATCAGGTTCTCTGCTAAAAACATTGCGAAGGAGTTTGGCTTGCCTAATGGCATTAACATTAAGAGCCACGACTTGATTGACAAAAATGGTGCAATAAGGAACGCATGCACAATAGCCGAAAGTGAACGATTCATCTATCATGCATCGCTGTACACTTTTGATAACGAATACAGCCCCATACAGATGTTTACCCAACTTAAGCACCCTTATGCAATGTTTGAGTGTAAAAGAGTGGGCGTAGAGGAAGGCATGAAAAAAGGACCGCAAACCATAGAAAAGGCCAAACAGGGGGCATACGTGGCAAAAATGACATCTGCCCTTCAGAAATTTAGGAACCAACAAGGTGAACGCATGGGGCTAATCTACAACAACGGAAATCCCATCATCGCACCATACGAACAGCTGCTACAACAAATTATCAATAGCAATGACACCACCCTCCTCGAAGACTTTACAATGTCTATCGGCATCGTAAGCAATCATGGAAACTGGTTTACATCCGAGGATCAGAATAAAGAGTTGAAAGTTTTGGCACAAAGCTACGACTGGCTATTGTTCCTTACAGATGAAGGATTGGCTACTTTCATAATGGAACTGCTACTAAACCCACAGGAACATTGTCGCCCCATCCGAAATGCTTTCTTAAATAGTTATAAGGAAGGAAAGAAAAGTAATGTATTCACAAAGGTCAAAATGGAATACACGGCTCATCTGGCATTATGCAGATACTTCCATCGCAATAAGCAGAAAATAGAGAATTGGTTTAATGTCATCACGCCAGAAAACACTGATATTCACCATTTGAAAGACGCATTAAATACATTGCAAAATAAACCTTGGAGATAATATAATTATGACTGCAGGAAGAAAAGTAAATACATTGAGCCAAAGCTGGTGTACACCACCGAAATACGTGAACGCCATAAAACGCTTTTGGAATGGAAGCATTGACTTGGATCCATGCTCCAACGAATATTCTATCGTACATGCGAGGACTGAATTCCGATTGCCAGAGCATAACGGTTTAGAGGAAAGTTGGAACTTCTACGACAAAATATATGTCAATCCACCATACGGTAGCGACCGAGAACTAGGCACGACGATAAAAGACTGGCTTGCAAAATGTGCTATCACTCACAACGAGACAGGGGCTGAAATCATTGCGTTAATTCCAGTTGCTCCGAATACCCGGCATTGGAAGAACTATATTTTCGGCCAAGCCACATCCATTTGCTTCCTATACGACACGCGGCTGCGCTTTCTGGAGGACGGTATGGAATCGGGCAAGGGGGCGCCAATGGCTTGTTGCCTAATATACTGGGGACACGATAAAAATGGATTCTTTGACAACTTTATCGAATACGGTGCCGTCGTGGATATTTCGAATCTCAAAAAGAAAAGAATAGGACAAGAGAAATACTATTCATTTGACCTATTTAATATTGTATCAGTTGTATAATAGGTATAAGGTTATGACACGGCAAGAACTGATAGACAACATACGACGCAAGCAATCGTTCCTCTGCGTAGGTCTGGACACAGATATCCAGAAGATACCGCAACACTTGCTTAGGGAGGACGACCCCATCTTTGCGTTCAACAAGGCTATTATCGATGCCACGGCCCCCTATTGCATCGCCTACAAGCCGAATCTTGCCTTCTACGAGAGTATGGGCGTAAAAGGCTGGATATCGTTCGAAAAGACAATCAAATATCTGAAGCAGAACTATCCCGAGCAGTTCATCATTGCCGACGCCAAACGCGGCGACATTGGCAACACCAGCGCAATGTACGCCCGCTCGTTTTTCGAGGAATTGGACATCGATTCAGTAACCGTGGCTCCGTATATGGGAGAGGACAGCGTCAGTCCGTTCCTTTCCTACGCTGGCAAATGGGTGATTCTGCTTGCACTCACAAGCAACAAGGGCTCGCACGATTTCCAACTCACGGCCGACGCCAATGGTGAGCGTCTGTTCGAGAAGGTGTTGCGTGCCAGCCAACAGTGGGCCTCCGCCGACCAAATGATGTACGTTGTGGGAGCCACACAGGGGCAGTTGTTTGAGGACATCCGCCGCATCGCCCCCAATCATTTTCTGCTTGTGCCCGGCATCGGGGCTCAGGGCGGCTCGCTCGAGGAGGTCTGCCGCTACGGAATGAACTCGCAGTGCGGACTGATTGTCAACTCGTCGCGCGGCATCATCTACGCCAGCAGCGGCGATGATTTTGCCGAACGCGCCGCCGAAGCCGCCAGCAAAGTGGCCGACGAAATGAAGGAGATGTTAGAGAAATATTGCAAATAATTAATTTTCACCTACAAAAAAGCCCATTACACAAAAAATAGCAAGTAAGCGATAAATAAAATTGCATATTTGAAAGAGGTTTAAGATGGTTGGAAATGAGTCGGAAAATAACATTCATACTCACTTTGCTGATAATTCGCTTTATGGCGAGTGGGCAGACATTGCCGTTTTCTACTGATTATCTCCAACTCTGGCTTCGTGCCGATAGCGTAGAGCTGACCGACGGCAAAGTATCGCGCTGGTACGATTTAAGCCCGAACCAATATGAGATAGTGCAGACCGCAACCTCGGCAAGACCGACAGTGAGCGAAGATGCGCTAAACGGACAACCGGCAGTTGTGTTCAATGGCAGTTCAAATTTTCTTACCGGTGGCGATATACTTGACCTTGGAACCGACAGTTGGACGTGGTTTGTGGTGGAAAAAAATGTGAAAACAGGTTGGGTTTTTAGTAAGACAAAATTTGGTGCATATCCTTCAAAATATGGGCATGCAAGTAGTTATTTTATATATAGAAATGCAAATAATGTATCATTACGAAATACATTTACTTTAAACACAAATACTATTTATTTGACTTGTTGGGAAAATGATATAAAATCTCTTAATAACACATTTTATATCAATGGTTTTGAAAATAGTGTTATCACAATACAAAGCACAAATATGCAAAGTGATTATGATTTTTGTATTGGAGAAGGAGAAGGGACAAAGTTGAACGGACAAATAGCGGAAATAATTGCCTTCAACACAGTCGATAGTTCATTGAGATACAAAGTGAATGAATATCTTGTAGACAGATATTTTTCAGGCCAAAACACACAAGTCAATCTTGGCCTTGATATTCACATTCCGCACGGCTTTGCCGACACCGCACTGACAGCCTATCAGCCCGATTTTGCAAATTACCTATGGAGTACAGGCGAGACTGATTCTGTAATTCATATCAATAAATCAGGGAAATATTGGGTGACAGTCACAAATGCTTTTGGCATAGTCAGCAGCGACACCATCAATGTTTATTACCCTGAACCTGAACAGCTTTCTGACACCACTATTTGTGCAGGCGACACCGTCGTTTGGAATCCGAATCTTGTGGGGCCATACACTTATCTGTGGAGCGATGGCAGTACCGGAAGCGGGTTAAAAATAGCGACAGCAGGCGAATATTGGCTGACAATTACCGATACGGCTGGCTATCAATGGAAAAGCGATACAATTAGCATCAGCGTTGACGAATATCCGCAGACAACTATATTCAACTCTAACACCGACAGCCATACTATTGACACAGCATTATGTAGCGGTAACGCATTAGGGTTGGCAACAAATACCGATGTTACACAAACTTACCAATGGAGCAATGGCTCAACACTGGCACGCATCGGCATTACCGAAACTGGCAGTTACACACTTATATCAACCAATAGCAGAGGTTGCCAAGCAACAAACACAGCGCAAGTCAGCATAAAAGGCGAAGCACCAAAAATCGACTTCAGCGTTAGTGATTTGTGTTATGGCGATGAAACAGAGTTTGTTGGCAATGCAACATCGGCACAAGGAATAGCATCGTATTTATGGATAGTGGACGGGGGCGATACTCTTCCTGAAAAAGTTTTCAGCTACATTTTTGCAACGGCTGGCGCACACAATGTCAGAGTTGAAGTGTTGTCAAACAATACTTGCCGAAACGATAGCACAATAAGCGTCAATATAAAAGAAACACCAACGGTTGATTTCAGTTTTATACCCGTTTGTGTAGGTGTGCCGATGGATTTTGTGTCTGATAATCAGGTGCCTGGCACTTGTTCTGTTACGCAATACGATTGGAGTGTGAACGGCGTAACTATTGGCGCAGACGAAAACATAACTTATACTTTCAACGAAGAAGCCGATATTCTGCTTACATACACATTGACTTTGGATAATGGCTGTGTAGGCGGTAAATCTATTGAAGTGCCTATACAAGCCGGATATTCAGTTCCAAAATACGCATCGTGCGTGTATCCGACAAACAATCAGCTTGTTACGAACGATACAATTGATTTTTTGTGGAATTACGATTTTGACATCTTATATTACGAGTTGATAACATCGGGCGACTCATTGTTTACAATTGCCGATACTATGCGAAGTGTAACCAATACGTTAGCGATGGCAACAGAACAATTTGGTGATACAACTTATTGGAAGATAGCCGCTTATAACTATTGTATGCAAAGGTGCGAATCAACACCTTATATGTTTCGAAAGACGAGTTTTGATTTCTCGGCCGATACTACACTCCAACTCTGGCTCCGTGCCGATAGCGTAGAGCTGACCGACGGCAAAGTATCGCGCTGGTACGATTTAAGCCCGAACCAATATGAGATAGTGCAGACCGCAACCTCGGCAAGACCGACAGTGAGCGAAGATGCGCTAAACGGACAACCGGCAGTTGTGTTCAATGGCAGTTCAAATTTTCTTACCGGTGGCGATATACTTGACCTTGGAACCGACAGTTGGACGTGGTTTGTGGTGGAAAAAAATGTGAAAACAGGTTGGGTTTTTAGTAAGACAAAATTTGGTGCATATCCTTCAAAATATGGGCATGCAAGTAGTTATTTTATATATAGAAATGCAAATAATGTATCATTACGAAATACATTTACTTTAAACACAAATACTATTTATTTGACTTGTTGGGAAAATGATATAAAATCTCTTAATAACACATTTTATATCAATGGTTTTGAAAATAGTGTTATCACAATACAAAGCACAAATATGCAAAGTGATTATGATTTTTGTATTGGAGAAGGAGAAGGGACAAAGTTGAACGGACAAATAGCGGAAATAATTGCCTTCAACACAGTCGATAGTTCATTGAGATACAAAGTGAATGAATATCTTGTAGACAGATATTTTTCAGGCCAAAACACACAAGTCAATCTTGGCCTTGATATTCACATTCCGCACGGCTTTGCCGACACCGCACTGACAGCCTATCAGCCCGATTTTGCAAATTACCTATGGAGTACAGGCGAGACTGATTCTGTAATTCATATCAATAAATCAGGGAAATATTGGGTGACAGTCACAAATGCTTTTGGCATAGTCAGCAGCGACACCATCAATGTTTATTACCCTGAACCTGAACAGCTTTCTGACACCACTATTTGTGCAGGCGACACCGTCGTTTGGAATCCGAATCTTGTGGGGCCATACACTTATCTGTGGAGCGATGGCAGTACCGGAAGCGGGTTAAAAATAGCGACAGCAGGCGAATATTGGCTGACAATTACCGATACGGCTGGCTATCAATGGAAAAGCGATACAATTAGTGTTGCAATTGATAGTTTTCCGATAACCGCAACGCTTGAATCGGGCAACATTAACGCTTGCGTTGGCAATAATATTTATTTGCAGAATGGATATGAAGATGCCGTAAATTATTGGTGGTCAGATGGTACGCGAGCCGACCATCTAACAGTGTCAACCGCAGGAACTTACTGGGTTAAAACAACCGACCGGTTAGGTTGCATTGCCACCGACACGGCAAAAATAAGTGTGTTGGGCTTTGCCCCAACCCCCGATTTCACACACTCTGCGCTCTGTGCCACACACGATATCGAGTTTGGTAACAGGTCGTATTCAAATGACACATCACAGATTAATGGTTATTTATGGCAATTTGGAGACAACTCAACATCAGAAGAGGTAAATCCCATTCATGCTTATCGCCATAGTGGTATTTATAATATGCAATTAACTATTTCAACCACAAATGGATGCAGTAATATTCTGAAGCAGACTTTGGTTGTCGATTCGTTGCCAACAGCGGCGTTCACTCCAACGCAAGCATGCAGTTTTACGCCTATTCAATTCATCGATCAAAGCACCACATCAATAAGTTATATTACTGATTGGCAGTGGATTATAAACGATTCAATATATATTGGGCGCAATCCGCAAGTAACTTACGGCACTTGGGGCGAAAAACCTGTGCGACTTGTTGTAACTACCGCTCACGGCTGTACCGACACTTTGCGCACCAACATTAACATTCTACAAGGACCAACTGTCGATTTTTATTGTAGCGAACCGTGCCTCAACACACCTTTGTATTGCGTCAATAAAACCTTATCGGCACTAAACCTTGCCATTAGTTACACATGGCAGATTAATGGCGAAGAGCGAAGCACAATTAAAAGTCCGCAGTTCAATTTAAGCGATACGGGCAGTTATCAGATTACGCTAACTGCAAAACAATTATCGAATGGTTGTTCAGCGTCAAAAAGCAAGACAATCAGCCTTTTACCATTACCAAAACCTATAATTAATGCAGGTTTGGTATGCCAAAATCAACCAACAGAATTGAAAGCCGAAAATGCGGAATCAGCAGCAGCTATCAACTTGTGGCAATGGACAATTGACGGCAGTAAAAGTGCAGAAAATCAGATAAATAGAATTATTTTTGAATCGTCAGGAAAACATTATATAGCAGTTACTGCAACTGATATTATTGGGTGCGAGAGCAAGGCTGACACCACAGTGATTGTTCGTCCAACGCCAAGTGCGGCGTTCAGCGTACTGCCAGAACGCGGACCTGTTCCATTTGAAATCAACACAATAAATAACACAACCGATGCCGATAGCTATCAGTGGCAATTGAGCAACGGCTTTACCTCAACTGCTGAGGAACTGAATTATACATTTGCGGACAGTGGCAATTTCAATATCCAACTTATCGCTACCAACCAATTTGGCTGCGCCGATACTACTTTACGCACTATTATCGCCTTTGTACCAAGTACCGATTTGCTTATTATTCAAGCCGATGCCGAAATAAGCAACAACTATTTGCGAGTGTCGGCACTTGTGGCAAACAATAGTCCGTACGACATTGTGAACGCCACCATCAGCCTAACCGACAATCTTGGACACTTGTTGCGCGAAACCATTACCGATACTATAAAGTCTGGCAAGATTATCAGATATATTTTTGCGTCCGAAGTTGGACTTTCATCGTCTAACTTGTTGAAATACATTTGTGTTAATATTGAACCTGCAACTAATAACGATACAAATCCAACCGATAATCGGTTTTGCTTAGCGATGAATTCATCGGAATTTAGTGTAGAGCCAATAAAGCCAAATCCAGTGAATAATTATTTAAAAATCAATTATATAGTACCGCGCGACGGACGAGTGAAAATTGAACTTTTCGGTCAAACCGGAAAACTGTCAGCCACCATTTTCGACGGAGTGGCCACCGCTGGTTATAATGAAATCGTTGCAGATGTAAGTATTTTGAAATCAGGTGTTTATCATTACAGATTGACATACGGTGGAGGCAGCTATGCGGGCGTAGTAGTAATAATGCATTGAGTTTGCAACATGACATTGGATGGTAATGTTCATTCTAAATTGTTATCTTTGTGATTATCAAAAACTGAGAAGTTATGGGCTTGTATCTGAATCCGAATGCTGAGGCGTTTTTAGAAGACAAAAGCACCTCAATATATGTGGACAAAACTTTGTTCATTTCAGAATTGAACAAGATGGTTAGCACTAAGGAAGATTTTATCTGCATGTCGCGTCCACGCCGCTTTGGGAAAAGTATGGCTGGCAATATGATATCGGCCTATTACTCAAAAGGTTGTGATACCCGCGAGGTTTTTAGCCGGATGAAACTCGGGCAAACATCGGATTATGATAAATACCTGAACAAATTCAATGTTATAAAATTGGATTTGAACGGGTGGTATCAGAACGCTAAAAAGAAAAACGGGCATACTGATTTAATACAATTAATTGAAGAGACGGTAGCCGATGAGTTTAGAGAGCAATACCCCAAAATAATATCGGTCGAGGATAATAGTATATATAGATGTATCTTAAAGATATACAAGGAGTTGGGTGAGAAGTCTGTCATAATCATAGACGAGTACGATGTTTTGATTCGTGAAAAGGTGCCGCAAGATTTGTTTGACCAATACCTGAGTTTCCTCAACGGACTTTTCAAAGACACAACCCTGCGTCCAGCCATTGCCCTTGCTTACATCACAGGCATAATCCCGATTGTGCGCGACAAAGTGCAGTCGAAACTCAATGAGTTTATCGAATACACAATGCTGCGCTCAAGTCAGTTTGCAAGCCATATCGGATTTACACGCGAGGAGGTTGAGTCGCTTTGCGCTGAATACGGAATGGATAAAGACGAATGCGCCCGCTGGTACGATGGCTATCGGTTATCAGAAACCGCCGATATTTATAATCCACTGTCGGTTGTGATGTCGATGCGGAACCGGGAGTTTGACTCATACTGGTCAGCCACAGGCTCGTTTGAGGCTCTGAAAGATTATATAATGATGGATTTTGCTGGTATTAAGCAAGATGTGATAAAAATGATAGCTGGCGAAAGTGTGCCGGTGAATGTTACAAAATTTCAAAACACACTCCAGTCAATCACCAATAAAGATAATGCGTTTACCTATCTAATACATTTAGGTTATCTTGTTTATAATCGGAAGGAACAAACCTGCAGTATTCCGAATGAGGAAGTGCGCCGCGAGTGGGTAAACGCCATCGATGATGAGGAAAATTACGCTCCGATTATGCAGATTATCACCGCCTCAAAAAAACTGCTCGACGCCACCATCAATGGCAATGAGGCGATGGTAGCCGCCGCCCTTGACGCGGCGCACACTGAGGTTACCAATCCGCTAACTTACAACGACGAATATTGCTTTCAGAGCGCCATCTGCTTGGCATACTTCTACGCCAACACCCGCTACACGCTTGTAAAAGAATTGCCAACAGGCAAAGGTTATGCCGATTTGGTTCTGATACCATACCTGCCTAACATTCCGGCTATGGTGATTGAACTGAAGCACAACAAGAGCGCCGAAAGCGCATTGCAACAAATCAAAGACAAAAACTACTGTCAGGCGCTGAATAATTATAAAGGCGATTTGCTATTTGTTGGCATCAGCTACAACGAAAAAACTAAGGAGCATAAGTGCAAAATTGAGAAAGTGGAGAGGTAGTGAGTTGTGTTTTTGTTAGTTGTAACTAACAATTTTTAATGAAATTTGTTTGATGTAAGTAACAAATTTAAGATTGAGATAGAAGATGGGATTTATGAACAGATTGCCATAACTTTCGGCATTTATAAGCAACCTGAAAAGGCAAAAGAGAGAATAAAAATTCTTTGCGGTAACGGTTTTGAACAAAGAACTTCCATTCCGATAGTTTGTCTTTCAATGTTATTGGCAATTGCTGTTGAATTTGTTCGATTTTCTTTATAAGAGATTGAATATCATTGTAATTATGGCTTGTGGTCTGTCGTAATAGGTTTCCAACTCTACATTCGTATCGCGTTCCATGAAATTTCTCTATATCGGTTGCAGCAACCCCTAAAGAGTAAACATCGGAATATCCGTTCTTTTCATGATACCTTCCACCTAATTCTATGGGTGTAATGGCATTTTTATCACCAATATCCACAGCCCAACCAAAATCAATAATGTTAATTGAGCATTTCCCTTCGTTTTCTGACACCAATATGTTTTGCGGAATTAAGTCGCGGTGCAAGATGTTGTGTTTTATAAGAATTGTAATCGCTTTCAGCATTTCTTCCACAAAGCTTTTTATATAATGCAGATGCTGATGTGTAGGTTGTTTGAAAAATTCTATTGGATTTATGCCTTCGCACTTGCTTATTTCGATAAAACCAAATTCGGCATCCAATTCACCATAGGCAATTATTTTTGGGAAATGCGGTTCGCTTTGTAATTCTGTCAGGTATTTATATTCCCTGTCAATCAGATATTTGGTTGCTGTTTTGAAATATGAGTTTTCTTTTTGATAGACTTTGGTTTTATATACACAATCATCCACTCTCACTTCACTTCTGCTTATCAATTCCCCAAAGCGAAAAGCATACTTACTAAATTTCAAATTGTCACAATTGTAAAAGACTGTTTTGTCTAATGGTCTTGTGTATTCGTATCTATATTGCATTAGAAATGCATCCAAACTTGATATGGCACATTCAGGATTATCATTAAAAGTTAATTCAATAGCCTTCGCATATTGTTTTAATTTGGGTAAATAATCTTGTTTTACAATGGGCTTTTGTACGTATGCGTGGTATAGTAATGAGAAATATAGGTTTTCACTGTTTGGTATGTAAAAACACTTTTCCTTCTTTCTTGATTCCAAAATATTGGATTCCCATAAAGCATCATAATAGTTGTCGCCTATATGCCTGAAATCGAACGGGACATTGTCTCCGTTAATTTTTATTGTGTGATAAACCCTATATGGTTCGTCGTTGATTTGCTTTGCTTGCGTAAGATACGATATATAATTTTTGTTTTCTACTAACAAATCTATATCGCCGTGTCCTTCAACAGTATATTCAGATGGAAGGCATTCAAAATTTCTTAAAACACAATATTGAATTGTGTTATTCAATAAATAGAATAGTTGTTGTATGTTTTCAAAGCCATCAACACCAATGGCGTTTTTGGTGTATTTTTCTATTCTATCATCATTTACGGTATATTTATTACAAAAATCAGTGATATTCAACTCAAACAATACTGTTAAATCCTTATTGGTTTCCCACTCATCGTTGCTTGCATGAATGTCATATCCAATGTTTGATAGTTCTCTGTATTTAATCTTTCTGTCATAAACATTTACATTAACCAGAGCCGTTCCGCTTGATGTTATTCTTGTTTCGAATAGGGGATTGTTATCTTTGAATATCACGGCAATAAAATCGCCATCTCCGCATGTGTTTTTTTTATTTAGCAATACATGGTGATATTCATCTTTATTCAAATGTTTTTGTGAATGAGCATAAAAAGTTTTAAGATTTTCCAGAAAAAGATTCTTGTCCCAATGAACTTTGAAAATCTTCCGAATCTCAAAATGTGATTTTAAATCATTGATTATGAAATCAGTTTTATCAATGGAATTAGACCAGATTATCAGTATGTGAAATATCCCCATAATTTACTGTTTTATTTTCCATTGGTGCTTCTTCAAACAAAAAGGCATATCGGAATAGCTATATCTTCCTGTTCCAAAAAAATCCGCTTCGGCTATTTCAATATTTCTCACACTTACAATGTGGTCTAACAAAATACTACCTTGTCTGATTGAAATATTAATTCTATAAATGCCAGGTTTAAAATTCAATTCATCCAATAATTGACATTCGATTTCTGTCGTGCAGTTTTCTTGCACATCAAACACTTCTCCCACATCTGCAGAATCAAACGCCATAACTCTTGTGTCATTAATATCAAAAATGGCTATTCTCAGTGTTATGGATGCCTTGTTCTTGCTCTTAATTTGAAATTTGAAATTCAATTTATCAGAAAAAGACAATGGCTGTTTATTGCAGATATCGAAATTTGAAATATATGTGTTCTTGGCAATTCTTTCATTGGATTCAAAATCAAAGTTTTCGGATGTTTTTTGTAAACAGAGACTCCTATACAAATCAATAGCTTTTGAAGTTTCACAAAAGTTCACAATTCCTCCTGAATCCAATATCACACAACTATTACATAGAGTGTTTATACTCGCCATATTATGGCTCACAAACAGCACCGTTCTTCCTTCGCCCTTGCTCACGTCCTGCATTTTGCCGATGGCTTTTTTCTGGAATTCGGCATCGCCTACGGCCAATACTTCGTCAACCACAAGTATCTCGGGGTCTAAGTGGGCGGCAATGGCGAAGCCGAGGCGTACGGTCATACCGCTGCTGTAGCGTTTTACGGGTGTGTCAATGTATCGCTCGCAGCCGCTGAAATCGACAATCTCGTCGAGTTTGTGGGTTATCTCAGCGCGTGTCATTCCCATGATGGCTCCGTTCATGTAGATGTTCTCGCGGCCTGTCATTTCGGGGTGGAAGCCTGTGCCCACCTCAAGCAGCGAGGCTATGCGGCCTTTGTACTTTATGACGCCTGTGGTTGGCTTGGTAACGCGTGAGAGCAACTTGAGCAGTGTGGACTTGCCTGCGCCGTTTTTGCCGATTATGCCCACCACATCGCCTTGCTCAATCTCCATGTTTATGTCCTTCAGCGCCCAAACGTATTCCGATGAACCTTTGGTTGAGCGGTCGTTGGTTTCGCCAATTTTCAGGTAAGGGTCGTCGCGGCGCAGTATTTTGGTTGTCCACCAGCGGTTGAGGTCGTGGCTCAAGGTGCCGGTGGATATTACTCCAAGGCGGTATTGCTTGCTGAGGTTTTCTATTTTGATGGCTGTTGGCATAAACTATTTTCTTTTAAAGAAAGCATTTCCCGTGTAATTGACGCAATTTCGTTTTTAAAAGTTGAAAAATCAATTTTTTTAATCCATTTTTTGTTTGCCTTTGTGGTTATTCCTTACACCGTATCCATAAAATCTTTTTCTACTTTGTTGAAAATCATTATTCCAAGCAAAAGTAGTATCAGCATAAAGCCGAAGCTGTAAGCTAACCAACCCCACGAGAATACGCCGCTGCCGATGACTCCGTATTTGAATGTTTCGATGATGGAGGTCATGGGGTTGAGTTGGAAAATCCATTGTTTGCCGGCAGGCATTGTGCTGAGCGGATAGATGATTGGTGTGGCGTACATCCAAAGTTGAATGCCGAATTGTAGCAGAAAACTGAGGTCGCGGTATTTGGTTGTCATTGAGGAAAATATGATACCAAAGCCTAATGCTAAACCTGCGCACATCAGTACTAAAATGGGCGAGAGGAGTGCGTATGCGTTTGGGACAATAGTGGTTCCTTTTATTATATATACTATATAGATTATTAAGAAGATAGCGAGCTGAATAAGGAACTTTATCAAGTTTGATATGGTAACTGAAACGGGCACTACCAAGCGCGGAAAATAGACTTTGCCAAACACCGCCTGATTGGTTGTGAATGTGCTTGATGTGGTGTTGAGGCAGGCTGAAAAGTAGTTCCACAGGATGATGCCTGAAAAGTAGAATAGAGGTCCCGGAATGCCATCGGTTGATATGCCTGCTATGTTGCCGAACACAAACATGAACATCACCGTTGTGAGTATCGGCTGTATGACAAACCATAGCGGGCCAAGAATTGTTTGCTTGTACACGGTTACAATATCGCGCTTAACATACATGTGGATTAAGTCTTTGTAAGCAAACAACTCGCGCAGGTTGAGGTTGAACAAACTGTTGTTTGGTGTTATTTCAGTGAATTTTTCAGCCATCAATTTTATTTTTCAGATAATGAGGCAAATTTAGTAAATGGTCTGGAATATTTGATTTTTAATTGGCGATGAAAAATCCCCATTTTTGGGATTGTGTGTGCCACTTATGCAAAATATTTTTGCGGCGTTAACATTAAAAATTGTATTAAAATGGAGAAGTCAAATCGTATCGTCCTTTTTTGGACGCTAACAATTATCGGATTTTTAAGTCACTCGCTTGCCGGCGTAATGCCTGCTTTTTGGGGCGAGAGTATTGCCGCAATGGAGTCTCCTGCGTCTAAAGGCATGATTTCGTTTATGATGTGCCTTACTTACACGACGCCGGTTATCGGCATTTTGCTTGTTGTGTATGGCGGAAAATCGGCAAAACTTATCAATGCTGTTTTGGCGTGCATAATGGCAGTGTTTACTGTATTGCACATGTCGGAACTGATTGAGGAGTTTAATGTTGTTCAACTTTTCATTATGCCGGTGATGGCTGTAGTTGCCATTCTGATGGCTGTCGACTCAATTAAGTTGTACAAGGAGTTGTAAAATTTCAAATAGTTTTTTTATCCCGAATTTGGTTTGTGCCGGGTTCGGGATTTTTTTTGGTTTGTGTGTAAGTCCGTTGTCTTATTTATAACTCATCATCACAAGATATTGTCCGTCGGCTTCAATTTTGAAATTTCCGCATTCGCTATTGTTGAGCGTACCTTGCCACCAGTTTGTGAATGTGTAAATAGGGTAAGTAAGCCCAAAGCTCTGCATCTTTGTGCAGTTTATGTTGAAGATTGAAATTTGTTGGCGGGGGTCAACAATAAATTCGGCATTGCCGGCAAGAGGAAGAAAAACGCCGTGATTGGTGTACATGGCTACGTTTGCGCCCATTTTCTGATATTCGGCAAGTAGTGCGATGTTGCCGATGGTGTGGTCTTCGCGGTCGCCAGTTGCACCAACTATTGCGAAGTTCCTTTTATCGAGTTCTAATAGTGTTTTTACGGCCTTTGTTTGGTCGTTGGTTTCTTGCTCGCTGATTTTGCGCAGAATATTGCTGTATTTTGTTTTCACCTCGTCGGAAACCGAATCGCAGTCGCCTACAATCAGGTTGGGCACAATATTGTGAGCCAATAGTTTATCGGCTGCGCCATCGCAGCAAACAATAAAAACGCTATTGTTGATTATTTGTAGCGGAATTGTATGTGTAGGATACGAGCCATTGCCCAGAATGGCGGCTTCGGGCGGGTTGCTGTATGGCCAACATTGAGGATTGTACATGATTGGTGGTGAATCGGATAATTGGTGAATCTTGGTTGTTTGTAGTCTGCGGTCTGTAGTCATATTAATCGCTAACCGATTGAACCCCGAATAAACCGGAAAATTTGGTGAATCGGTGAACCGACGCCGATTCACCGGTAATTCACAAATTTATTTCAGTTTCTTTTCCAGAGTGTCGAGGCGTTTGGCTATTTCGGGCAATTTACGGAACACCACATACGAGCGCAGCCAACTTTGGTAATCTTGAACAGGCGAGCCAATCATTGTGGCGCCTTCGGTTTTTATTGACGAGTTGACACCCGATTGCGCGCCTAAATGCACACCGTCGGCAATGGTGATGTGTGGAGCAAAGCCAACTTGTCCGCCAAACATGCAATTGGCTCCAATCTTGGTTGACCCTGCAATTCCGCCTTGTGCCGACATTACTGTATTTTCGCCAATCTGCACATTGTGAGCCACTTGTACAAGGTTGTCGAGTTTTACGCCTTTGTGCACAATGGTTGAACCCATGGTGGCGCGGTCAACGCATGAGTTCGCTCCGATTTCAACATAATCCTCAATAATCACATTGCCGATTTGCGGGATTTTTTTGTAGTTGTTGTCGGAGTTTGGCGCAAAACCAAATCCATCAGCGCCAATGCTTGTGCCAGCATGGATTGTAACATTGTTCCCGATTACGCAATTGTAGTAGATTTTCACACCCGGATACAGAATGACATTGTCGCCAATTTGCACATTATCACCAATATACACTTGCGGATAAATTCGCACATTTTTACCGATTTTGGCTTTTGGCCCGATGTATGCAAATGCGCCCAAATAAAGGCCCTCGCCGTAAACAGCCGACGGGTCGATGTGGCTGGGTTGCTCAATGCCCGATTTTTTCGGGATAACAGCATCTGCCACCATATCAAGAAGCGACGCAAAAGCCTCGTAAGCGTTATCAACGCGGATAAGTGTTGCGGCAATCTGATTCTCAGGCTTGAAATTGCGGTTCACCAATACTGCCGACGATTTTGTCGTGTAGATGTAAGGTTCGTATTTCGGATTTGCTAAAAACGATAACGCGCCTTCGTGTCCTTCTTCAATTTTTGCGACATCGCGCAGTTTGACGTTGCCGTCGCCAACAATTTCGCCCTTGAGAGCCCCGGCTATTTGTGCTGCTGTAAATTCAATCATCGTATGTTTAAAGTTTAACAGGTTTAACAAGTTTAAAGTTTAGTTATCGGCTAACTTCCACATTCCTAATTTCTAAATCCTAATTCCTAAATAAATCAGTCCACATTGTCGTACAAAAAGCGGTTTTCGCCTAAGCTGCCATCGCGGTTCATTGTTTGGCGCGATATGTTTTGTGCCTGTACTGGATTTTGGTTAGTGCCAACTGATTGTTGTTGGCGCAGATATGCAGGCTGATTTTCCAATTCGAGCAATTCTTGCTCAGTGCTGTAGCGTAGTGGCTGAGCATTTGTGCCAAATGGCTGCGCTTGATTTGCAAAGTCAAAATTCAGCTCCGATTGGCGAATCTCTTGTTCTACACTCGAGATTTCGCGGTCAAGTTCAAGATGTTCAATCTTTTCTTTATTGTTAACCGGAAATTCGGTTTTAAATTCTTTTCCGGCAGTTGTTATAATTGGTTTTGGTCCTTGTTCAATGTTTTCTTTTTTGTCGGCGGTGTCGATTTTAAATTTTTCAATTGTGATTTCTTTTGGCAGGAAATCGCTTAGGCTGTCGTCTTCAAAACCAGTGGCTATAATGGTTACGCTAAGTGCTTCGCCGAGTGAGTTGTCGATGGTGTTTCCCCAAATGATGTCGGCGTTGTTGCCGGCTTTGTCTTGCACGTAATCGTTGATGTAGCACACTTCGTCCATTGTTGATTCGTGTTCTGAGCTTGATATTATGTTAAGCAAAATGTTTTTTGCTCCATTAATGTTGTTGTTGCTCAGCAGTGGCGAGCTTAATGCTTTTTCGATAGCTTCGTGAGCGCTTTTTTCTCCGGATCGAACGAGAAAAAATGCTCCTCCTGGACGGTCGTGTCCGCATTGACGACCTCCATCCGGACTTTCATATAGATTTCACTGACGCTGCCTCCGTCATCGATCCGAAACCCCTGCATTTCCGTCGTGGAGAGTTCCCCTTTCATTCCTGACTTCTGTACGAGTTCTCCCACCTGCAGGGAGAGTTCGACGCCGGTCAGCCCCGTCCTCTCCAGCGCCTCCCTGCATGTGATGGAAACGCCCTGCTTTTCATCCGCACAGAGCGTGACAAGATCATACAGGCGCGTGCCCTTCTCGATCGTGCACCAGATCACGGTCACCTGCGGAAAATCGTCCGACTCGGCCGGGTAGCACCGCATATCCAGGAACTCCCCCTTTTTTTCCGCCTTCTCATAGATCTTCCGCAGTTTTTTTGTCTCTTTTTCCAGCTCGTGCAGGCTCTGCTGCAGGTTCTCATTTTCCGAAAAAAATGCCGGAATCTCCACATAAATACTGTCCCCTGAGGCGGTCTCATCTATTCGGTATTCGATCCCCGCATCCTGACTGTCGTCCTTTGTACAGGAAACCAGCATGAGCAGAAGAAGCAGGGCCAGGAAGCTGTTCGCCATCCGGCCTGCATTCTTGCTGAAAACCACTTGCTTCATTTTTCGTTTCCTCATTGTTTTTTCACACAGATATCTCAATCGATTATAGCACAGAGCAATTCGAAAATAACTCAATGATAACAAAACTTAATCACCTCCTTCCAAAATTTGAACTTACAGATAAAGAAGAATACGAAATAAACAACACATCAAATAAAATAATGGCAATATTATATCCAAATAAATCGGTATATAAAGGCATGATAAATTCAAAAGGACAAAGAGAAGGCTTTGGAAAATATTATATGGCTGATGGAAGTATATATAAAGGCTTTTTTAAGAATAATAAAATGGAAGGAAGAGGTAGAATTGTAAATATTAATGGCTTTATATATGAAGGAGAATTCAAAAATGGACATTCTAATGGATATGGGAAATATTATGGTTTAGATGGTACAACTTATAGAGGCACTTGGCTTAATGATAAACAGAATGGAATCGGAAATGAAATTTATCCTGATGGTTCTTGCTATAATGGCAATTTCAAAGAAGGGAAAAAAAATGGAAATGGAAAATTAATTTTTAAAAATAAAAATATTTTCGAAGGCAATTTTGTTAATAATTATATTAATGGTGAAGGAGCCTTCTATTGGAAAGATGGAAGAATATATATTGGAAATTGGAGTAATAATAAAATGAATGGTTATGGAATTTTCATTTGGCCCGATAAGAAAAAATATTATGGACATTATAGTAATAATACAAAAGAAGGATATGGATGTTTTTATTGGAATGATGGTCATAAATATGAAGGTTTTTGGAAAGACGGAAAACAAAATGGATATGGTTTAATATCTGGAAATAATGGAAATAATTATGGTTTTTGGAGTGACGGAAAACTTAAAAATAAAGTTGAAGATGATGAAACTATTAAATTCATTGATAAAAAAATAGAAGAAACAAAACTTCAAAAGGAATATGTTGAATTTCAATTAAAAATACAAAAATATGAAAAATTAATTACTGATGGAGTTTCAAGTCAAGATACAAATTCAAATAGTAAAAATAGTAAAAATGGAAAAAAATCAAAATAAGGTTTTATTTTATATGATTGTTTATTTTTTTTAATCCAAAATTCGATTTGGATATAATTAATATATATACAATTTATTTT
>CALBPW010000114.1 GCA_937899145.1 uncultured Bacteroidota bacterium | reverse complement strand
CCCCAATCCCCAATCCCCAATCCCCAATCCCCAATCCCCATATATATTTATTTATAGGTACTTAATAATTATTTAATATCATTTATCTTCATTTTTTAAGAATTGAAATTTTTCTAAAAATTTAATAATTCCTAAAAGACTATTACCATGTCTATCAGCATTTTTTTCATTCCAACTATTATGCATACCAACAAGTTCTCCCTCATAATTAAACAATGGAGCACCAGAATGTCCCCAATATGTCCAACAATTATGAATTAAAGGTCCTAAATCATTTTTGCAATATATTTGATCTCTTAAATATCCTTTTATTTTTCCAAAACTTATCCAAAAAGGTTTATATTCGTTATGTTCTAAATAACCATCATCATCTATCATAGTAAAACCTGGATTTCCAATACAAAATATTATTTCGTTTTTTTTAGTATGACAAATATAGCCTCGCCACTAATGTCTTGATTTATAATGGTGTTGCCAATGATATGACAGTTTTGTATCCAGTCTGATTACACTTGTTGCGTGTTGTCGTCGTTCGACAAATCCTGAAAAAAATCGTGATTGAGTATGCGGGAAATGCGTTGCAGCAACCCCGTGTCGATAGTTGCCTTGCTGAATATCTTATATATGTGCGGACGAGTGTAAAAGAGTTGTTCGGCGAACCAAGTACCCGAACGCCCTTGACGTTTTAGCTCTTCTTGTATCAGATTGCCAATATGCATTTTGCAAGCCTCATTATCGGCAATCCCCAACCGAAATGTTAATGGTGAAAATGAAAAAGCGTGGGATTCATACACTCGCTTATCCCACACTTTCAGGCCTTCGCATTGCCATATCAACGAGATAAGCAACGCAGATAGCCCACGCATATATATACACAAAAAACCTAAACGTGAAAACGCAAAGGTTCAATGTTATATACATACTTAGTGGAACGCTTCGTTGCTGCTGTCTCTGTTGATTTCAAAGTTGCGAAGTTCGAAAGTGTCGAGTCAGTGCGCGTAAACGCTCTTCGTGTAACAAAGCTGAATATTCAACTTTGCAACAAACAAAAGTAGTGATTTATCATTCCCGTCCAAAATAAAAAGAAAAGCGAGGAAATATTTTGATCCAAAGTTATCTTTGAGGTGAAGAAAATAAAATAAGACACACGCTTATGACAACAAATATGGCATTATTCGCCCGGATAGTCAGCAAACTTGACAAGAACTCTTTCCGAAAACTCGTCAGGGAGAAGGCGGCAGACAAGCATTTCGCGATTACTATTATAAAATGCCCGAAAATATGGACACAGGTCAATTCAAGTACGCCGTTAACTATTTATTGCGAAACGACATACCATACGGGAACATTAAACCCGTCAACAAATAGGGGAGAAACAGGAAATATCAGCCAATGATATCCGTCTTGGCAAATACAAGAAAAAATTAAATGGATTTCTGCAACGAAGTCCCTTTAATTGCGACGCGAGGCAAGAAAAGACATGGGTATAAATACCCAATTTTTCCGAACCCCCTACCAATATGATAGGTTATAAAATTTAAATACATACATTTGCCGCATAAACCTATCAAAATAGTAGGTAAAACAATGAGTGATTTACGAATAATTAAAGACAAAACAGCCAATGCGGCGATGAGGGCTGTTACAATAATTGCTTTGCTGTTTGTGATTGTAATGGGCTGGGGATTGTACGAAAAATCAGCCAAAATTTTAAATGAAATTCCATTATGGGAGTTGCTGACAAACTCAGTATGGCAACCTTTCAAAAATCAATTCGGTTTTTTCCCATTTGTAATGGGCACCATTTGGGTAACACTAATCGCAATAGTAATAGCACTGCCACTTTCGATATTTACCGCAATTTTTCTGACAGAATACGCCCGCCGATGGGTAAAAAAAATCGTCTATCCCGCACTTGATATTCTTGCATCGCTTCCATCGGTAATTTATGGCGTATGGGGAACTTTGGTCATAGTGCCATGGATTTCAGATTGGTTGGCTCCGCATTTTGTCGAATTTTCGGCGGGATACACAACATTAGCAGCTGGTATTGTGCTGAGTATTATGATTTTACCTCTGCTTGTAAGTTTGTTTGTCGAACTTTTTTCAAGTGTAAGTGATGAGTTACGCGACTCAGCTTACGCGCTTGGCGCAACTCGCTGGCAAACAGCAAATAACGTCGTCATGCGCAAATCGATGCCCGGAATTTTTGCTTCAGTTGTGCTGGCTGTCTCAAGAGCATTAGGCGAAACCATTGCGGTGCTGATGGTTTGCGGAAACTTGCCAGCTGCGCCACATTCAATCTTCGACGCTTGCTACCCAATACCCGCACTCATCGCCAACAATTACGGCGAGATGTTATCGCTGCCAATGTACGAATCGGCTCTAATGTTTGCAGCCCTGCTACTGTTTGTAGTAGTCCTCGTATTTAATCTTGCTTCACGATTGGTTTTGAGGAAGATAGAACAGAAACAATGAACAATTAAAGCATAAGATTGTGAATCAGATAATTGATTTCAGCCCACATTATCAGATTTACAAAAAATCATAAAAAATGAAAAAAAGTATTATAAAAGAACGATGCGCAAAATTGGCAATGTATTTGTCGATAGCCACAGTTATTATACTGGTTGCCAGCATTATATGGACAGTTTTCAGTCGCGGAGCAAAATGCCTGACTTGGGAGATGGTAACATCGTTACCGGGCGGAGGGTTCTACATTGGCAAATCGGGCGGATTTTTGAATGCAATTGTCGGGTCACTATACATAGTTCTTGCCTCAACAGCCATAGGATTATTGATAAGTATTCCTGTAGTTTTTTTCTTGAATGTTTACCTGAAATCAAAATCAAAATTGGCATACATAGCAAGATTAGCATTTGATGTATTATTTGGCATTCCTTCAATAGTTTACGGAGCATTTGCCTTCACATTAATGATTTATTTAGGATTACGCACATCGCTATTGGGCGGCATCATAGTGGAAACATTATTGATAATTCCAATTTTAATTCGCTCGATGGACGAAGTTGCGAAAAATTTTCCGCGCGATTTGCTTGAAGCGTCGTTTTCACTTGGTGCTACAAAATGGGAAACTATTGGCGTAGTTATGCGTCAAATCGCACCAGGAATCGCAACTGCCACACTCCTTTCGGTTGGGCGCTCAATCGGCGATGCGGCTGGCGTTATGTTTACGGCAGGTTTTTCAGAC
>CALBPW010000113.1 GCA_937899145.1 uncultured Bacteroidota bacterium | reverse complement strand
GCACTGCTCCGTATGTGTACGAGAATAAATCGAATTGGCAACCAAGAATCAATCCGCCGTCGAAGGTGTAATCGGCGCCAAAAACAATGGCTCCGCCAATTGTCCATGTTTCGGCTATCGATTTTCCTTTTGAGTCTGCTGAGTATTTATATTTCATCTCATTGCTGCCGTATGCTCCGCGACCACGCAAACCGATGAATGGTTTTGCTTTTTTTGAGCCAAGGCATACATCAGCGCCAACAAATGCTGAATAGTTGGTTGAAACTTTGCTTGGTGCTTGTCCATACGATGGTATTGAACCGTCGTTGCTGCCAACATATTCGTCGTGTCCGGGAGTTGTGGTGCGGTTAAATCCTCCACCAACCAACATGCGGAAAGCTGGCGAGGCATAAATACCGCCTTCAAAGCCAACCATCAAGTTTTTGTCAGTCCAACTTGGCGAAGCTACTTCAGCTCCATGATAGTAAATATTGTTACCAGCTGGGGCTTCTACGCTTAAGTAGTTGTTGTAACTTACGGTTGCGGCCAAATACGGACCCGTTTGTGCCATCGCGGTTCCAATATATGCAAACAATGTTACAATAGCTACTGATATTAGCTTTTTCATTTTCATAACTATTTGTTATTCAGTTTTTGTATCATCGGTAGTAGTTGTAGCTGTCTCGGTTGAGCTACTATTGCTGCTGCCGCTTAACAGTTGGCGATATTTGTCAGCTACCGATTGTTGGAACTTAATTTCGCTATCTAATTCAGCTATAAGTGTTGTATAGTACGATGTAAGTGTTGCGTTGTCAACAATATTGTTGTTGGCGTCTTCTATGTACTCGTTGTAACGGGCGATGTCGTTTTTCAAATCGTTGATGTTCGACTCACAAGAGAAGATAAGCTCTTCTTTATCCATTGTTGAGTAGTTGTAGGCATTATATATTGCGTATGCCTTGTTGTAAGCCATTTCCAACTCATACACTTTCTTTGCGTAGCCTTCTAATTCTGTCAGTAAAGCGGTGTAGGCTGTTATTGCTGATTTAAGTGCATTGTAGTTAGCCACAATTGAGTCTTGTTTTTCTTTATAACTATTGTAAACATCTGTATATGAATCGTCTAATATCGATTTTTTTTGCAGCGAATCAACATTTGCTTTCATCACATCTTTCAAATCGCTATATGCATCTTCGTTAATAGCATAATAACGATATGTGTAATAGGTTGCGCCCTCATCTTGCAGGTCTTTCGTTTTCGTTTCGATAATATTATTCAAATAGTAATAATCCCAAGTCGGCTCTTTACGATAACGGTCGTAGATATAGAAAACTCCATTATTATCCGCAAAAACCGATTGTGCTCTTTGTATGAAAGCTGTAACTTGAAGTTTGTGATTTTGTGGCATATAGAAATTATTTCCGTAATAATAGCGTCCAACTAACTCATTTAGTTTTGAGCTCCAAGAAGCGTCGGTGTCAATATTGTCGTAGTTGAAGCCATTAACAGTAAGATTTGTCCAATAGGTAAGCCGCTCGTTGTTGGCTTTGTTAAGGTCAATCTGAGCGTTTACGCGTGCTTGGTTTATCTCTTCGGGGCTTGTTGTTTCCATACTTTGGTAGATTTTTTTAATGGCCTCCTCATTTTCAATGTCTTTTTCGGCTTTTGCTATGCGGATGTTATTCCACGATACGATGTTTGTTTTTGCCTCGTCGAGCGATAGTTTTCCCGATTTCACATCGTCCAATTGTTTTTGTTGGTCCTTCTTGTCGCTACTAAGTGTTTTTACTTTGTTGATAGCCGTGTTGTAGATATTCAGATAAGTTTGGTCAAGGCTTGCTTTTTCTTGGCTAAGCTGTACTTGACGCAGTTCTTTTACTTCGTCCGATTCTTCATCGTCAACACACGATACCATAGCAGCACTCATACACAGAGATCCTGCTAACAGATAAAAAAGTTTTTTCATTTTTTAGAAAATATTATTTGTTAATTAAAATGTTAATTGCACAAATGTATATACTAATATTCACATAACAAAAAAAATTTATCAAAAAAAAAAAAAAAACTAATAATCAAGCATTTACAGCATAAATCAACAAATAATTGTTTAACAATAAACAATAACAGTTAAAATATCACCATCATTCAATTGCAAATTCTGCTAAGTTTTTTGCTTTTTCTTTTTTGCTGCAGGAAACAGAACGTTGTTCAGTATTAACCGGTAGCCTGCTGAGTTAGGGTACAGTTCGAGTTTGGTTGGCTTGTCGCCTACAAAGTGTTGGTAATCTTCAGATCGGAAGAGCACACGTCTGAACTCCAGTCACTAGCTTATCTCGT
>CALBPW010000112.1 GCA_937899145.1 uncultured Bacteroidota bacterium | reverse complement strand
TCATATATACCATTCTGCACAAAGATGGTGTTTCTGAAATATTATTCTGCCGAAGACACCAATCTGCACTTTTGGGGCAAAACCGACCGAGATGCCTATGCAAAGGCTATGAGCGAAGTCTTGTCGAGTTATTTGACTGATGAGAAACAAGGAAACGAATGACAATTATGGAAACGAAGACTTTCAAAACTATATTCACGCCATATACAGACGAATCGGGTAAACAGATCGAAATCAAACAAATAGAAATTCCTAAGATTCAGCGGGACTTTGCATATGGGCGCACCGATGAGAAAAACAGCCGTAAGAGAGAGAACTTTTTATCGTCTCTTTATGAAGCGGTTAACGGTAATCCGATTACACTTGATTTTGTTTATGGCGATGTCAAAAACAACACTCTGACACCGCTTGACGGTCAGCAACGGCTCACAACACTCTTTTTGCTCTATTGGTATGCCTCAAAAAAAGAAAACATAACAGAAACAGACTTTTTGAAATGTTTTAGTTATGAGACAAGACCTTCTGCCAGAAAATTTTGCGAAGTCTTGACTACCAGAGATTTCGAGTTGGATAATGATAAAACGTTATCCGAGCAGATAAAAGACAAGAACTGGTTCCCGCTTGAATGGCAGCACGATGCAACCATAGCGTCAATGCTTGTTATGCTTGATACCATTCAAAATAAATTCGCAGGTGTTGAAAATCTATACAAAAAGCTCGACAACATATCGTTTTACTTTCTGCCCATAGAAGATATGGGGCTGACCGACGAGCTTTATATCAAGATGAACTCACGAGGAAAACCACTGACCCAATTTGAGCATTTCAAAGCAGAATTTGAAAAGCAGTTGAAAGTGGCAGATGAGGAATTGGCAAAGCGAATCGGCTCTAAGATTGATAGAGAATGGACTGATTTGCTGTGGCAATACCGCAACAGTGGCGTGGGAGATGACAACGACAACACCACCGATGACGAATTTCTGCGGTACTTCATCTTTATCTGCAATATTATCTGTTATAAAAATGGTGGTAGCCCCAAAACAAGCGACGAATTTGACTTGATAAGGGATTATTTCACCGTAAAAGGGAATAAGGCACAAGTGATTGAAAACGCCAAAACACTCGAACTCTTTTTTGATTGTTGGTTGGACGACAACCGAAAGAGCATTCCGATTCAAGCGTTCTTTGAATCGTTCGCATCAAAAGAACATTCGGCAGGAAAAATTAAAACGAAATACAATGTGAATTTTTTTGCAGACTGCTTGAAGAATTATGCTGACATAATTGGAAAGAACAGGCGCAAGTTCACATTGAACCAAATCATTCTCTTGTATGCGTTCGTTACATACCGACAAAATCTTTCTATAGTAGCTGAAAATGATTTTCGCCGACGCCTGCGCATAATCAACAACCTGATTTTGAACTCTTCCGACCAAATCAGTGATAGCGAAGACCGCCAAGGTGGCAACCGTATGCCTGCTATTTTACGCCAAGTTGATAGTATTATTCTGAATGGTGTGATTGCAGATAGTAGCAAAGTGGGTGTTAATTTTAATCCATCACAACTTGAAGAAGAGAAACTGAAATTGGAATGGACACAGAATAATCCAAACGAAGCCGAATCGCTTTTTGCTTTGGAAGACCACGAACTGCTCTATGGTCAGGTTTCAATTATCGGATTAGATAATCCCGAATATTTTGAACGTTTTGAATCTCTGTTCAACTGTGATTGGGATTTGGTCGATTGTGCCTTATTTACCATTGGCGACTATAAGCAAAAAGAACGGAATGGCTGGCGTTATCAGTTAGGCTCTTCTATGCCTGAAGGATTTGCTTGGAAAACACTTTTCCATCAAAGTGAGAACTTAATCGGATCTGATAATACAAAAGATATACTGAATAAATTGTTATCGCTCAATACTGCATTCACGAACGACTATTTGAACGGCTTAATTAGTGGTTTTGTGACCAATTGTGAAACCAAAAGCGAGTTTCCGTGGATTTACTATTACGTAAAATATAAGGTTTTTCGCCCCAGACGTTACGGGAAGTATTGGTGGGATGATTTTGACAAATCACCGTATAAATTTACTGCGCTCTTTACAAGCAAGAATCCATCGGAAAATTCCTACAATCCGTTTCTGAAAGCAGTAAATGGAAATGTATCGCGCGAGCATCGTGGCAAACGTATATATCTAAACGAAAATGAGTTTCTGAGAGAAACGCAATCATCGTATCAAATTGTTTCTAACGATGAAAAAAAAGAGGTGATTCGCAAGATTTCGATTAATCAAAACAATAGTTGTATAGACACGGAAAATCGTATTGAGAAAATGAAGGAATTATTTCCTAAAATAAAGGAATGAATAATTTTTCAAATTGGTATATTCAAGATAAAAACTAAAATCGTTAACTTATGCATCCATTCAGCAAACGCCGTTACCCCGTTGGGATACAGACCTTTTCAGAAGTTGTTAGAGAGAAGTATATTTATGTAGACAAAACTGACCTCGTTTGGCAATTGGCGCACTACGCCAAGTATATTTTCTTGAGCCGTCCGCGCAGATTTGGCAAGTCGCTGCTGACGTCTACGCTCGAATCGTATTTCAAGGGCGAGAAAGAACTCTTTTCTGGGCTGAAAATCAACGATTATGAGCAGGAGTGGGAAAGTTTCCCGACCTTCCGCATAGATATGAGTTTGGCAAAGGCGCAAGAGTCGCCACAAGCGTTGCGAGAAAAAATAAAGTTTATTCTTAAGCCATATA
>CALBPW010000111.1 GCA_937899145.1 uncultured Bacteroidota bacterium | reverse complement strand
CCTCGCATAATGGCCTCGGTTGAGCCAGGCTGACGCCAGTTTTGCTTTGTTGTACAGAACAAATCGGAATAGCAAGTTTTAGCGCTCGACGCTTTTGTATGATTATAAACATCGGAGAAGTCAAACTCGACAAGTGCGTATTGTGTTTCGCCGGTCTCAACCATATTAAGCAACTCGCCAAATGTTTCGGCCGCACGTTTGCAGTATTCCCCGTCGTAATCGTATGTTTTGCCGCCACCCAATTGCGCGCCATTTTTCATAAGAGGACTACCTGCCCAAAGTTGACATTTGCCAAGGTATCCGAGCGCTGTTATCTTATTAACACGCAATTCGTTCTTGCCACTATTGCCGTATGCGGTGCCTGCTGTAAGATTATCCCAATTGATTGGCAACAAGTCAGCCGCTCTTTTGAAATCGCGGGCACAGCTATCGGCACAATCTTGAAACGACAGGCGCGGCAATTTTTCGATATTAGCAGCATCAAGCACTTTATTGACGTATGGCAGACCGCCAAAATACTCCATCAGCTCAAAATGCCACCATGCGCGGAAGAAGTATGCTTGGCCAAGAATAAGGTCGCGTTCCTCATCGGTGCCAACCATACGGCCGATGTTTTCGACAGCCATATTGCATTTGCGGATGCAATACCATGAGTGCGGCCAAAGCGAGTGGTTGAAAGAATCGCCACTATTAGGGATGCTACCGCCTTTGTATAGCCAGTTGCCTGTTTGACTCCAAGCGCGGAAGTTTCCAAGGTCGGCCTGGTGAGTCATTCGGTCGTCGGCTTCAGGGTTGAAAATCTCGTCGTCGCCCCAGTTCCACGACGGACACCAATTGCATTTTTCCTTATCGGGAATGCAGTTGTATATTTCCTCAATAAAACCTTGATAGTTTTTGAAGTTTTTAAAAGCATCGTCGGGCGATACCATTGTACCAGCTTCTCTATCAAGATAATCTTTACACGATGCTAAGTTTAAACATAGCGCTAACCCTAACAGGCCCATCAAGGTTAGTGAATTATATATCTTTCTCATTTTCATAATCATTACAGTGTTAATTTAAGGCCGATATTGAAACGTTTAACTGTAGGATAAGCGCCTAAGAAACCTCCGCCACCTAAGTTTGCCTCACGATCGTCGGGCATGCGTGTCCAAAGCCAAAGGTTGTTACCATTAACAAACAATTTCAAATAGGCAAGACCGATTTTATTAATCCAGCCGCCGTTCCACGAGTAAGCCAATTCGACATTTTTCAGACGGATGTATGAGCCGTCGAACTGATATTGAGTGCCGTAAGCGGGGAACGAGCCGCCCTCTTTGCTAACTGGTGCTGTTGCCCAGTGATATTGGGTGTAATCGGCATTTGGATTGTCTTTAGTCCAAGTTGAGCCAAAATCGTAAACGGTATTAAGTTTTTGCGTGTATACAAGAGAACTGGCTTCCGCTCCTTTTACGGAATCACTGAACAGCCAGTTCTTCCTTCCGACAGTGAACGGGCGGATCGAGTTCTCGCTCAGATTGTTCGACAGACTGCACCGTCCGTCTTCCAGATAGGTGTAAAGGTAGTT
>CALBPW010000110.1 GCA_937899145.1 uncultured Bacteroidota bacterium | reverse complement strand
ATACCAGCGTCAACAGCGCAAGCAAGTTCGTGCTCAAATGTGTGACCAGCCAATGTAGCGTGGTTAACTTCGATATTTACTTTGAAGTCTTTATCAAGATTGTGAGCTTTCAAGAAACCGATAACTGTTTCAGTATCAACATCATATTGATGTTTTGAAGGTTCCATTGGTTTTGGTTCGATAAGGAATGTGCCTTTGAAGCCTTTTTTGCGTGCATAGTCGCGGGCCATTGTCAACATTGTTGCCATGTGCTCTTTTTCACGTTTTTGGTCGGTGTTCAGAAGGCTCATATAACCCTCGCGACCGCCCCAGAATACGTAGTTTTCAGCACCAAGTTCGATACCGGCGTCGATTGCGTTTTTGATTTGAACGATAGCGCGGGCAACAACGTCAAAATCAGGGTTTGTTGAAGCGCCATTCATGTAACGTTTGTTGCCGAATACGTTGGCTGTTGACCACAAAAGTTTGATGCCTGTTTTAGCCATTTTCTCTTTCAGGTAAGCGACAATAGCCTTCAAGTTAGCTTCGTACTCTTCAACTGATGAGCCTTCAGAGACAAGGTCAACATCGTGGAAGCAGAAGTATGGGAAACCAAGTTTCTCCATGATTTCGAAACCAGCGTCAGCTTTTTGTTTAGCGATGGTAACTGCGTCTGCGCCTTGATTCCAAGGGAACGATTTGGTGCCGCCGCCAAATTGGTCGCTACCGTCAGCGCACAAAGTGTGCCACCAAGCCATTGCAAAACGCAACCAATCTTTCATTGGTTTGCCCATGATTACTTTCTCGGCATCGTAGTAGTGGAATGCCATTGGATTTTTCGAATCTTTGCCTTCGAATTTAATTTTTCCGATTTGTGGAAAATACTCTGTAGCCATTTTTTAAAAATTTAGTTATTTAAAAATTAATTATTTACTGATTCGCACAAAGCGATGTTTTTCAATTATTTACTCATTGATTTTTCTAAACGGTATTTCCATTTCGCGTAAGCGTCGGCATACTCTTGGCGTGCCGATTGGTTCGGCTCGATAACTGCCAATTTCTCAAGTGAAGCGAATGCCTCCGTATTGTTTTTGTAGATGCCTGCGCCCATGCCTGCGCCTTTTGCTGCGCCAACTGAGCCGTCGGTGTCGTAAAGTTCGATGGTTGCGCCAGTTACGCCGGCCAGAGTGTCGCGGAAAATAGGGCTCAGGAACATATTGGCGTGTCCGGCGTGAATCTTGTTCACCTTCATACCCATCGACTCCATAATGTCGATACCATATTTAAATGAGAAGACGATGCCCTCTTGCGCTGCGCGCACAATGTGGTGTTTTGAGTGAACGTTGAAGTTCAATCCGCGGATTGAGCAGTTGATTTCGCGGTTGCCCAGCATACGCTCGGCGCCGTTGCCGAAAGGCAGAACGCTCAAGCCGGCGCTGCCGATTGGCGCTTTGGCTGCAAGGTCGTTCATCTCGTTGTATGAGATGCCGTCGGGTGCGATGTTGCGCTTAACCCACGAGTTCAGGATTCCGGTGCCGTTCACACAAAGCAGAACGCCGATGCGTGTCTGGCCGTCAGTGTGGTTGACGTGCGCAAACGAGTTGACGCGCGATTGCGGGTCGTAGTTGGCCTCGCCGTTCACTCCGTAAACAACACCCGATGTGCCAGCTGTTGCGGCAATTTCGCCCGGATTGAGCACGTTGAGTGATAATGCGTTGTTTGGCTGGTCGCCGCCACGGTAGGTTACTGGTGTGCCTTCTTTCAAGCCAAGTTCGGCTGCGGCATTGGCTGTCAGTTTGCCTTGTTCGCTGAATGTAGGTTTGATTTCGGGAATGAGCGAGTGGTCGATTCCGTAGTAGTCAAGCAGGAAGGTTGCGAGTTTGTTTTCTTTGAAGTCCCACATCATTCCTTCGGACAGGCCTGACACTGTGGTGCAAATCTCATCGGTCATTTTCATGGCGATGTAGTCACCCGGGAGCATTATCTTGTATATTTTTTCGTAGATGGCGGGTTCGTTTTCTTTCACCCAAGCCAATTTTGACGCTGTAAAGTTGCCCGGTGAGTTGAGCAGATGGCTCAAGCATTGTTCTGCGCCAAGCGCATTGAAGGCTTTTTCGCCGTATGGCACTGCGCGTGAGTCGCACCAAATAATAGATGGGCGGAGTACTTGTTTGTTCTTATCGACGCAAACAAGCCCGTGCATTTGGTATGAGATGCCGATTGCTTTAACCTCGGCAGGGTTTGCGCCACTCTCTTTCATTATCGACTGGACTGAGAGTTTGAGATTTTCCCACCAGCTTTCGGGGTCTTGCTCGGCCCACCCCGGGTTTACGGCTATTATTTTAGCTTCGGTTTTTGGGAAGAATGTGGTTGCTACGCATTTACCTGTCTCAATATTTACAAGGCTTGCTTTTACTGACGAACTTCCTACGTCAACTCCTAATGTATACATCGCTTTTATTTTATTTAATTAATACGTCAAAGTTATAAATTATATAGTACTATAGTTTTTAACCCAAAAAAAGGATTTTTAGGCAAAAAAACATAACGAGCAAAATCTTATCCAATCTTAAATAGTGTTGAAAATCAATTATTTAAAATCGAAACAGATTTTATCGATTAATAGGGGCAATATACAATTTTTTACTATTGCAGTATTTGTTTTTGCGATAATTTGAATTGGACTAAAAGTAGAGTTTTCGGTTCTTGGCTTGTTCAGTTGAAACGTGGTTTTACATATTTGTCGATTGATGAAGTAAAATGTAGTCCTTGGAATTTTTTTTCAGACATTGGCAATTCCATTTTTCTAATAAACTGATAATCATCGGTTTTGATAGCATAATAGATCGATTTCACTTCGTTTTTAACATGGATTGTCCAATCCATTGGGTTGGCAATGATGGTCATTTGTTCGGTTTCAGGATTGAATGCCGGTATTGCGATTTTGCAAAGCCGATAACTGACTGGTTCAATGGCATAAAAACGATTTTTTGTATCGGTGAAGAGCGCAAGCATTTTGTGGTCGGCGACTTCGGTAACATAAATATGTTTCGGGCAAACGCTGTCGGGTAATGGGATTGCGTGCAAATATGGTGAGCCTTGCGTCATTTTAAAATGAAATAGTTTTTTACCGGAATCGAGCATTAAGTAGCCTTCGTCGTATTCTTTTTTTGTAGTTGGATTGCCAGCAATAAGTGCTGCAGGAAATTGAAATTTATATTTTTCGAATTCCAAGTTGAATTTTCGGCTTTTTGCTGTATCTATTTTATTGGTTTTCATATCGATAAATTCAATACAGCAGCCACTAACCCTGAAGACATCGGAGGGCATCTCAAGATCAACACGCCCTGACTGGCTTTCGAGCAACGGATAAAGTGCCGGGTATTTGGCATTTACAGTAGCTGGCGTGGAACGGAATGTAAAGCGGTGCCGCTGAATATCGGTTGGCGAAAAATGCTGACTTTTTATGCTGTCGGGCATGCGCCCATCGGCTGTGAGTTGCCTCCAGTAAAGGAATGGAAGCAGGCTGTCGCGTTGCTCCTGCGTGTAGATGTTACCATTCTCATCGGTGTATTTTTGCACTGCGGCCAAGCCATTATTCTCGGTTGTGCTGATTATAAATTTATCGGCTAAAGTGCTATATACTATCATAGGTGTATTTGTTTTTTGAGCTGCGAGTATGCTGATGAGCCATGGCAATTGCCAAATGGCAAGCAATCCTACGGTTATGTATATCATTATCAGACTAATGTGTTTCATATAAAGTTTAGAGTTTAAAATTTTTGGGGTTAGGGATTTTGGTTTCGTTCAAATTTTAAGTTCACTCTTTTCCTTCTTTAAAGCGTGCGACAGATAGCCAACTAAAAGTTGATGTTAGAAGTGTAGCAATGGTCAGCAAAGGCAAAAAGCTATTATAGGCTTCGGCACTTGTTGACAAAAAATAGATAAACATAAATAGTGATGCGATTATTATGTTGGCAATGCGCCGCCGCCAAGCGGGTTCAATACAAATCCAACTTGTAAGAAAATAGCCTGCCAATCCTGCCAAATGCCAAGGGATTGTGGTTAGCACGATGCGCGAATAGAGTTCGATTGGCAATATGCGATGCAGATACAAAAGCATAACAATCAGATTTATAGCACAAACGATTAGCATTACCAACGCTCCGTATATCAACATTACGTTTATCATTTTCCAAGGTGAAAATGGCAGGTGCAGCGTCAGTTTCAGACTTTTATGATACATTTCGGGCATAAATTGCACTAATGCAAGTATTATTCCTCCAACCAGTGGCACAAATTCCAAAATTTCGACAAGCACTACATCTTTCATTATCAAGAAGTTCCACAGATGGTCGGCACCCTTCATGGTTAGAATATAATTGATACGCATTAGGGCGTATGTTGTAAAGCACAAGAATGCAATAAGCATTAAAATGCTGTACCATCGGGTTTTAAGGTATTCTTTGTAAAATATATTAAACATAATTTGGAAATTATAGGGTTTTGTTTTGGCGTTTTTTTATCTTAAGATTTATAATTATTATTAGTATTTTCCTGTTAATCCGATAAATACATCTTCCAAGTTCATGTTTTCAGTTACTAAATTGCTAAATGGGACGTTGTATTTCTTCAGCAATTGTTCGACATTGTTTTGTGTTAGGAACGAGTATAACTCTCCTTTTTTGCCGATAACAGCAGGGTGCAGCAATTGTTTATCATCGATATTAAGTTTGAAATTTTCGGGCAGTTGAAATGTAAAACGGTGGAAAGTTTGCATCAGTTGGGCGATGGGTTTTTGGGTTAAAATTCCGCCGTAGTCCATTATTATGCAGTCATCTATCAGTCGCTCCATATCTTGAATGATGTGCGATGTCAGGAATACGGTTTTATTAAAGGTGCGGGCGTAGTCGCGCAGATATTCAACAAACAGGCGGCGGTAGCCCGGGTCGAGACCGATGGAGAAGTCGTCTAAGATAAGGAGTTCGGGATTTTGCGCAAGTATCAGTCCCAAAGCCACTTGCGAGCGTTGTCCGCACGACATGCGCGAAATTACTTGGCGTGGAGCAACTTGCAGTTTTGCCATCAGCTCGTAGTAGGCGTCGCGATGCCATTGGTTGGGGTAAAATTTTGAATAGAAACGCTCAATCTGCTCGATGTTCATAAACTGGTACTGCACATGCCCCTCAATGAGCAGCCCAATTTTTTTGCGCATTGCAGGAGGCGCTGTCATCGTATTTTCGCCAAAAATCAGACACTCGCCCGAGCGTGGTTTCAGGTATCCGCTAAGGATGTTGATGGTTGTGGTTTTTCCGGTTCCGTTTTTGCCAAGCAAGCCTAAAATTCTCCCTTTCGGAACGCTAAAACTCAGATTTTCATATATTTTACGTTTGCCGTAATAGTGCGTAAGATTTCGACATTCGATTATATTTTCCATTGGTTTAATAGGTTTAACGGGTTTAAATTCAAACAATTATCTAATTAGGCAAACAAATAAAATAATCAGTCCATCACGATTGCGACGGACTGATTATTTGTTCAATTTTATCTTTTGCTAAAGCGTTTAACCGATAGCACTTTGCCGTTGCTGCTTTCGCTGACAATGTACATTCCGCTACGTAATTGATTGATGTTCACTATTATAACATCGTTGCAATTTTCAACAATCATAGCAATTCTGCCTGTAATGTCAAAAATACTGATGGTTGAATTTTCGGCGGTTGTTTGCACATAAATGTACTCAGATGCCGGATTTGGATAAACTGCAAGTTCGTTTGCCGGCTCATCAAGTGCAATTGTTGGCAACGTGTCTGGCACAACCGGCAACGTGTCTGGCACAACCGGCAACGTGTCTGGCACAACTGAAATTGTATCTTGAGGAATTTCGACAGCGACAAATTCGGCTGTAAATGTGCTATCGCTTGCAACGGTGATAGTGCGCACTGAATCGGCGCTGCCATCGCTCCACTGCGCAAACTGATAGCCGACAGCTGCCGAGGCTGATATTTCGGCTTGAGCACCGTAAGCATAAACGCCAGCTCCGCTCACGCTGCCATATTCGGCATTGTTGCTTGCCAATGTCAGGTTGAACGAGTCGATGGCAAATGTGGCAGTGAATAGGCTATCGCTCAATACTTTTACAGTGCGCTCGGCTGCTGTTTCGCCATCGTTCCAACTGATGAAGTGGTAATGCTCGGCGGCAGTTGCCGAAATCTTAACCTCGCTGCCGTAAGCATAAACATCGGTTCCGCTGACGCTGCCAAATTCGGCATTGTTAAGGCTTAGCGTCAACTCAAAAGTCATAATTTCAAACTCGGCCGAAACAGTTACCGGAAAGGCCGGCATTACAAATCTGGCATCGCTAACTGCAACGCTTTCGGCTGAATTTCCCGAATTGTAAACATTGTATTTGACAAACTGATAACCGGTATTTACACTGTTTGAAAGGGTGATAGTATCGCCCATTTGAGCGACCTCTTTATCAACTGAGACACTGCCATTTTCGCAGATTGCGGTATTAATGTTGGCATTGCTAAGTTTGAATGTCGCGCTGATGGTTACATCGCTTGCCGGCATTACAAAAGTATTGCTTGTAATGGCGTCACCATCAACAAAATATTGTTTCAGCTCGTAACCTGCGCTTGCTGTTGAACTGATAACGATGGTGTCGCCAATATTAGCAGTTGTGATATTGGCAGAAATAGTGCCATTGCTACATTCGGCAAGCACAATGTTATAATCGACAGGTGCGAAAATGGCTGTATAGCACAAATCGGTATTCACATTGATAGTGCGCTCGGCATTGGTGTTTCCATCGCTCCAAGTGCTGAAAACGTAGCCGGTGGCCGGCGTTGCGGTTATTGTCTGGCTTGAGCCGACGGCATAATAGCCCGAGCCTGACACTGAACCTTTTTCAGCATCGGCTAAAACTGCAACTTCGTAATTTTCAGGAGTTTCAGCAGCGCTGGCACTTATAATATTGTATTTGTTGGCAACAATGCCCCATGCTGTTGCAGAACTTAACGTAACCGGCTCAGTCGCACCCAAAACCGAAGGTGTTGTGCCTTTTCCCCGATTAGCGATTAAAAAGCTGTTACCGTCTTGTAAAGGTTTGGCAAGCGAAGCGACAGAGCCGAAACTATTGCAAACAACATCGCTGTTGTAGAACGACAAATCAGATTTGTTGGCGTAAACAAGCAATGCGCCAGTTGACATATCGTAGCCCGAAATTATCAGGTGGTCGGCTTCAGAATAGACACCAAAGAAGTTTGAAATGTCAGCCGACCCGCTATAGCATGATGCGCGCACATTGCCCGTTTCGGCATCCATCGCCATTATGAAACCTTTAAGATCGGAAGAGCACACGTCTGAACTCCAGTCACTAGCTT
>CALBPW010000109.1 GCA_937899145.1 uncultured Bacteroidota bacterium | reverse complement strand
GTATTCGCACGGTAAGGCAATGTTCAATGCCCATGGTTATGTATATCCAAAAAGGAACGCACCTTGTGGTGTGTGCCTCGATTATACATACAGCGTGGGCTTCGGCATTGCTTATCCTCGGATACAAGGCAATGCGAAGGCCTCACAAGCGGGATGAGCGATGAGTTCAGATTCCCGCGCTTTTTTTATATGCGCTTGTGATTATGAGGTTTTTGTTCCGCAATTGGGAGTCGGCGGAGAGTGAGAGATAGGATTTATGTCATATTCATTAGGAGATAGACTTCACGTTCGTATTAACAAGATACAAGATACAGGATGCTTCTGTTCATTTTATCCCGTGAGGACAGGAAAGTTTGGCTTTATGAAGAATCGTTTGATGCCAAGTTTCTTTGTTTCAGTATGTTGAGGGAATTTATAGGAGTGTATAAATGTATAAAATGATGGAAAGAGTAATAAAAATACAAGATATTTTGTCTATTAGAGGTGGCAGTATAGAAGAAATATGTGATTACGCTAAACAACGAGGCATTAATCTTCCATACAACGCCAACCATATATTATCTGTAGAGGAATTAGTTGCTATAGATCCTTTATTAGCTGTCGCAATCATGAAGGAAAAGAAAAGAGACGTACAACAATTTGAAAGTTTCAAAAAAAAATCAGATGATGAGATTTTAGATTATCTCTCCGGCAGACTCAACTTGTAACTGCATACAAAGATAAAGAATTAAAGAACGCATTTTTAGGGCAGTCAAAATTTAATTTTTCTCTTGGTCGGAGATTCAACTCTTTCTGAATCCATTTGAGCTGTTCATCGGAGAAATCATCAAAGTTTGCTCCTTTAGGAATATATTGCCTAAGGAGTTTATTGAAGTGCTCAATTTCTCCTTTTTCCCACGAGTGGTAGGGCTTGGCGAAGTAGACGGTAGCACCAATTTTCTTTGCAAGCAACTCGTGCGCAGCGAATTCCGGACCATTATCAGTAGTGATGGTAAGCACCTGTTTTTTATATGGCAGTAGAAGTCTGTAAGCAGCAAGAGCAGTAGCGGTGGCATCTTTTCCATTGGGGAGGCGACAGAACATTGATAAGTTGTTCGAACGCTCGGTGAGGGTAAGTATGGCTTGACTTTGTTTAGCTCCAATTATCAAGTCCATTTGCCAATCGCCGAACCTCTTACCATCAGCCTCTTGTGGTAACAAGCTGATATCCATTCTATTATGGATTGGGGTCTTGTAGTTGTAGAGGTCTCGCTTTCGATGTTTCATTTTGTGGCGAGTATACGTAAATAGGTCGCCACCTTGTTTTCTATCAAAGCGGATATCCTTATAAATAGTTTCTGGTGAGAGCTTTATGCCTTCTTTGGCAAGCACGCCACAAATTTGCTTTGGCGAGTAGTATTTTCGGAGCATAGCATGCACTCTGTTGCGCAGTTCTCCACAATATATACGCGGCCGACGCCTCCATTCCTTGCGCCTATTACACTGTCGCACAGCCTCTTCGGCATTGTACGACTTGGAATTTCCATTGCGGTTAATCTCTCGACTTATGGTCGATTGACTTACGCCAAGCCGTTTTGCAATGTGATTTTGGCTAAAATTTTCGCGCAGTAAAGCATTTATTTCCGACCTTTGCGCTGAGGTCAATTGTTTGTATTTTTTCATAAGTAACGCAATAAATAAAGCAAATTTAATTGACTTTTAATTGGGAGGCAAACGTGCCTCCTTTTTGCGTTACAAGATAAGCCTGCAGGGGAAGAGTTGGTGAAGCCTTGCTCGGCTACGCCTTCGCAAGGCTTCACCAACTCTAATAATATGCACTTTCTATTAGAACCTACGACTGACAACGCCCTGTTCCGTTTTTTGATTTCATTTCCCATTTTTTGAGCTTTGCATTCTGCTGAACTCATCGCTTGCCGATTTGCCTTCGAAGCGGCTGCGCATGTAGTTAAACATATACACAAGGCTAACATTCACGCTACGCACATCAGCATAACCTTTATAATTGACAGAAAATTGTTCTTTATTGATTTGCCAATTTTCATAATCTTTTCGGAATATATCGTTTGCCGAAACAATAATTCGCATTCTTTTATCAAACAAACGAGCCGATACGCCACAATCTGTGCGGAGTTTCGGCTTGTAGGTGGTATATAAAATATCGCCTCGTGTATTTCCCAAAAGACTCACGTTGAAAACCAAAGGTCCGCATTCAAAATAGTTTGTAATTTCGCACATCAGCAAAGGCTTGTTACTTGCGTTTTTCAACTTCTGTATTTGCGCATTCACTTCAACATCGACACTCCACAAGCCCACCTCTTCAGAATAGCCAGCCGACATAGTTAATAGACTAAAACGTCTAATATTCAATGGTTTATATAGCAATTTATCAGATTGCCACAATTGATAATCGTCGGCAACAAAATTTTTCATTCGCAACATTGTTATCATTGCGTATGCATCGTTGTAGCCCACCATTGCAGTAAGTTCGTTGTTTACACAAGACTTCAAATTCGGATTGCCAGCCTTATAGTTGTACTGATTTACATACGATGTAGTATTGCGAAGTTGCTCATAATTAGGCTTAGTCAGCGAGCGTTTGTAGCTTAGCGATGTTTGCAACGCCTCGCCTTGATATGCAATTGTGGCGTTGGGATAAAGACCTTTGTACGTTTTGTTTTGCTCATCATCGTCGGCAGAATAATTGAGGTTGGAATGTTCATATCGCAAACCGCAATCGACAGAAAAATCGCCAATCTGACTATTGTATGAAGCAAAAACGGCATACAGATTTTGCTCCGAAATGTTCTCTCCCTCAACTATTTGCACACTTGCAGAAGTGGGTTCTGCACACAACTTCTGCTTATCGTTGGTATAAGCATAGTCGGCACCAACATTCACATTGCCACCGAGCGCATTGCTTATTTGCGCCTGAGCCTTTATTGCAGCCACTTTGTAGTTATTTTTAGTGTCCATAGCAACCGACTCTGCCGATTCTTCTCTGACATTCGATGTAGCATTGTTGCCTTGAGTATAATCTGCATCAACTCGCAAACTCACATCGTTGGCAATTTCGCCCTCATAGTATACGCTGATATCGTGATATGTTGCGTTGCTATTTTCGCAAGCAAAATAAGGCGAGCTAACAGTGTCGGTTATCAATGCTTCGCCTATGTTATTTGTGTCGTATTGGGGCAAATTAGAATATACATATTTAGCTCCAAATAGCTTATTTTCAGCCTTTTGGCTAAAACCAACCGAAGTAAGCCATCGTTTACCTTTGTATGTGCTTGTATCTTTTTCGGTATATAAAGTATTGTTAGCTAATAAGTTATCAGTAGTTCGCGCATAATCTTTACCACGAGAGAGAGCAAGTTTTACAGAACCAAAAATATCTAATCCGCCATGCCGAAAATTGAGGCTAATATGGTCATTATTAGACACTTTGTGCGCAAAATTCCATTCGGTATGTGCGAGAGCTCCAAAGCCTTCGCCACTACGCAACGTTGTTATTTTCACCACCGAACGCACATCAGCAGCATATTCAGGACCGGGATTGGTAACTACATCAATGCTTTTTATATTGGCTGGCGACAACTGACTTATGACATCTGCAACGTTGGCAACAATGGGCTGTCCGTCGATATACAAAAGTGCTGAGCCCTTGCCAAATACATTCAATTCATCGTTTTTGAAACTTACAAGCGGTATGCGGTTTAACACATCGTCCATTGAGCCATAATAGCTCAGCAATGTGCCATCAACATTGGCAACAATGCCAGAAGGCACTACGGAAAATTGAGGTATCTGGGCTTCAACAATTATTTCGCGTAGCTGCTCATTGGCTATTTCGAGTGGAATAACGCCAATATCAGTTTTATTGCTGATAGTCAGACGTTTATTGTTGTATCCAACATAGCTTACTTCAATAAAATCGGCATTTGCATTTAGATTGAAAATTCCGACAGAATCAGTAACACAGCCCATAACGAGCACAGAATCAGCCGAATAAGCTACAACATTGGCGTAGGGCACGGCTCTTTCATTTAACCACAAAAATCTCTACAACAGACCAAGTTGCCCACT
>CALBPW010000108.1 GCA_937899145.1 uncultured Bacteroidota bacterium | reverse complement strand
CAAACCTTTGTAATTGTTACACACGATATGGGTTTGGCAAAAATGTCGGACAGAACTATTACTATGCAAGACGGAATGGTTGGATAGAAATCGGAAAAGGAAAGAATTGAAATGCTAACTTTAGTTATCGTAAACTAAATCAATAATTTAAGTCGTTGAATCTTTCAACTTAGAACCTGCAACCATCAATGCCGATAGACGTTATCCCATACACATTGCATTTTAAACAGCCAGCCGGCACATCGCGCGGAGTGTACACCGAGCGCAAGGTGTGGTATTTGAAAATGCGCGATGCTGACGGAAGAGTAGGGGTGGGCGAGGTTGCTCCATTGCCAAAACTTAGTTGCGATGATGTTCCTGATTTTGAATCAGTTTTGTATGATGTCTGCAAAAATTTTAATGGCAAAATTGATTACGACAGATTGCGAGATTACCCGTCAATACTTTTTGGCTTGGAATGTACGCAAATCGGTTATAATCAAAATGATAGCATATTGTTTGACACTTCGTTCTCAAAGGGGGAACAGGGTATCAGCATTAATGGGTTGATTTGGATGGGTAGTTTTGAAGAGATGGCTGCTCGTATTGAGGATAAATTGGCACAAGGTTTTTCGTGCATTAAAATCAAAATTGGAGCTATCGATTTTGAAAAAGAATTGCAACTTATTGAGAAAATCAGAGAACGGTTCCCTCTTAACATAATCACAATAAGAGTTGATGCTAATGGCGGTTTTAAACCAAACGATGCTTTACAAAAACTTGAACGGTTATCAAAATTTGATATTCACTCAATTGAACAACCAATAATGGCACGTCAATGGGCTGAAATGAAGAAATTGTGTCAATTGTCGCCAATTCCAATAGCTTTTGATGAAGAGCTTATCGGCATAAATGGCACTGAAGATAAAATCAAACTTTTAGACGAACTTAAACCCCAATACATTGTGCTAAAACCTTCATTACATGGAGGTTTCAGCGGTTGCAACGAATGGATTAGGCTTGCTTGTGAGCGCGGAATAGGTTTTTGGGCAACATCGGCTTTAGAATCAAATATCGGATTACTTTACATCTCGCTTTGGGCGGCAACTCTTGGCGTTAACATTCCGCAAGGGCTCGGAACAGGCGCGTTGTTTACAAATAATATTGATTTGCCATTGCAAGTTGTAGGCGAAAAATTGTGGTTTAAGAAAAGCACCAAAGATGACATTACAAGAATTCTTGAAAGAGTGGAAATCGCCCACTAAAATGGTAGTAGTGCGCACTTCGGGGTCAACCGGAAAACCGAAAATAATGCATGTTGAGAAAAAACGAATGCTTGCAAGCGCCAAGATGACATGCGACTTTTTGAAGTTACATGCAGGGCAAACGGCATTGCTTTGTATGTCGCTTGAATATATTGGTGCTAAAATGATGGTTGTGAGGGCGATAGAACGAAATTTAAAATTGATAACAATCGAGCCTACGGGGCATCCACTTGCCAATATTTCTGACGAAATTGATTTTGCTGCAATGGTGCCGTTGCAAGTTTACAACTCGCTTCAAGTTCCATGCGAAAGACAAAAATTAATGAAAATCAAAAATTTAATTATTGGTGGCGGTGCAATTGATGCAAAAATTCAAAACGAATTGCAGAATTTCCCAAATGCCGTTTGGTCAACTTACGGAATGACCGAAACATTGTCTCACATTGCTTTACGACGTTTAAATGGCTCATCTGCAAGCCTTTGGTACACCCCACTTGCAGGCGTTAAACTCGGCTTGACTGAAAACAATTGTTTAACTATTGATGCGCCACATTTGTGTCCTGAAACCCTGATAACCAATGATATAGCTGAATTGAACAATAAAGGAGAGTTCCGGATTTCAGGTAGAGTTGATAATGTTATAAATAGCGGTGGTGTGAAAATTCAAGCTGAGGAAGTAGAGCGCAAACTTGCCACGTTGGGGGTTGATAACGTGGTAATTAGCAGCTGTCAAGATGTGAAATTTGGCGAGGCTGTAGCATTGATCACTACCTTGCCAACTGATGACGCTCATTTACGAGCAGCTATTAATCAATTGCCAAAATATTGGCAGCCTAAACGCATTATCAGTGTCGAGGCCATTCCAATGGCTGGAAACGGGAAAGTTGCGCGGCAAAAAGTCAAGGAGATAATTAGAAAAATGGGAAATTAGATAAAAGGGTCTCAACCTCTTAATTTCTCAACCTTTCAACAATTATTTGTTTAGTTGGGGCTAACAATTTTTTTGTATTTTGGCGCAATTATTACGTTAACTATTTCGTTATATAAAATATTTATTTGCAATAAGATACATTATGTAAGATGCTTTGTTATAGCAACATAAAGCACTTCTTTTTAATTATTGAATAGATGAAGAAAACATTTTATGCACTTGCACTAATGGCAGCGTTGCCAGTTTTTGCTCAATATTCCGATGAGTCGGTATTATTAACAATAGGTACTAAAGAAGTTACAACTGGCGAATTTACACGCATTTACACCAAAAACAATCCTAATGCGCAATTCGATTCAGCATCAATCGCAAGTTATATGCCAATGTTTATCGATTATAAGCTGAAAGTTATTGAAGCTGAGGCATTAAAGATGGATACACTTCCCGAATTTAAGGAAGAACTGAATGGTTATCGGGTTCAACTCGAAAAACCATATTTTACCGACACCGCAGTTGATGAAGCCTTGTACCGCGAGGTTTACAGCCACATGTTAAGCGATGTGAAGGCCTCGCATATTTTGGTTATGTGCTCTGAAGATGCTACACCAGCCGATTCGATAAAGGCTTACAAAAAAATCCAGAATATCTACAAGCGTGCCATTAAAAATGTCGATTTCAATAAGTTAGCGGCAGAAGTGTCAGAAGACCCGTCGGCTAAACGCAATAATGGCGATTTAGGATATTTTACAGCTTTTTCAATGATAAATGAATTTGAAAATAAGGCATATAACACACCTGTAGGACAAATTTCAAAACCATTTCGTACACGTGTTGGCTATCATATTTTAAAAGTTGAAGATGTGCGACCATCGCGCGGTCAGGTTAAAGTTTCGCACATTCTTGTCCGCTCAAACGCGCGTATGAGCGAAGCTGATGCGCAAGCGGCTGAAAAAAAGATTTTTATGATATCAGATTCACTTGCAAAAGGTGCCGATTGGAAAACTATGGTAGCTCGCTATTCAGAAGACCGCGGAACAGCATCTCAAGGCGGTGATTTGCAATGGTTTGGAACAATGGCAATGGTTCCAGAATTTGAAGATGCAGCCTTCGCTTTGCAAACAAAAGGCGAAATTTCAAAACCTGTCAGAACACCCTATGGTTGGCACATTATCAAACTTGTTGGCAAACGCCCAATTGCACCATATGCAGACGCGAAAAATGAAATTAAGCGCCGAGTTTCGAGCGATGCTCGCAGCCAATTGGCTACCAAAGCCGTTTGCGAGAAGTTGAAAAAGGAATACAATTTTGGCGAAGACAAAAATGCCTTTAATGAGATTGCAGCCCTTGTCGATTCTACAATTTTGCAAGGCAGCTGGAGTGCAAACAAAGCAGAAGGCTACAACAAACCACTATTCTGGTTTGCCGATTTAAAGTACACACAACACGATTTTGCGCGCGTCTTGGCTCGTGTTCGCGCATCACGTAATAAAATATCGGTAACTCGCACCATTCAAAACGAGTACGACAAATTAGTGCAGACGGCTATTTTCAGATTCGAACGTACTCAACTTGAGAAAAAATATCCCGATTTCCGCTATTTGTTGCAAGAGTATCACGATGGCATTTTGCTATTCAGTTTGACCGATAAAATGGTGTGGACTAAGGCGTTAACCGATACTGCCGGACTTACAGAATATTACAATGCGAACACTCAAAATTATATGTGGGACAATCGGTTAGAAGTGGTGTCGTGCTCATATAAAACCGATGCGCTTGCTAACAAAACCAATAAGAATAAAATTGACGCCAAACTACTTTCGGCATTAAAAAAGGGCGTAAAGAAAGGCGATTATGCCAATCAAGTTAAAATTGTATTGCAAAAATCTGGTATTGAACCAGATAGCATACCATTGAAAGTCGCCGACAAAAAATATAGCAAAACCGATAACATTGTGGTCGATAATTTGGAATGGAAAAAAGGTGAGACCCAAATAGTTGAAGATCAAAACCTAACAACAATTTACTATGTTGTTGCGCCAATTGCCTCAATGCCAAAAACATTAGATGAGTGTCGTGGTACAGTCGCATCTGATTATCAGACTGTTTTGGAGGCAAAATGGATTGCCGAACTTCGCGCAAAATATCCTGTTAAGTTAAACGACGATGTTTTTAAATCATTATTGAAATGATGCGTTGGATATTGAATAATACATTTAAATTGTTGATTTTATTACCGGTAACAATAAATCAAAGTTGTAGTTTAATAAAATCGCAAAGTCCTGACGACCCAATAATGGCAAAAACCGATTTGGGCGCTTTGACATTGTCGCAAGTTGAAGCAATGATACCTAACAATATGAAAGGCCTTGATAGTGTGCAATTTGTGCAAAGTTATGTTGACCGTTGGATTCACAACCAGTTGCTTTTGGAAAATGCGATGGAATACGTTGATAAGGAATCGTTACACTCTATAAATCAGATGGTTGCCGATTATCATACCACTTTATTGGTACATAAATATCAGCAAATGTATATTGAACGCGAACTCGACACCTTGATTCCATCGGCACAAATAGAGGAGCATTATTCAAAATATGGCAATAATTTTTTACTCGACAGTGCAGCCGTACGCGCTGTGTACGCGAAAGTGCCAATCAAATTTTCAGATAAAAACAAATTGCGCCGTATGATTCGTGCTAATAATCAGGCAGATTCGACCCAATTAGCTGAATTGGGCGCAAAAGCATTAATCTTTACCGATGGCACCAAATGGCAATATTTGCACAAAGTTATGGCACAAATACCAGAGGGCGCAATTAACAACCCGATTGCATTTGCAAAATCGGGCAGATACTTTGAAACACAAGATGATACGTGCTTTTATATTCTTGTTGTCCGCGAGTTCCGCGATGTAAACGAACAAGCTCCCCTTGTATTTGCAAAAAATCGCATTCGCGAAATATTGATAAATCACCGGAAAACCGATTTGATTAAAAATTTGGAAATACAAATATATATTGATGCTGTAAACAAACAGAGATTTACTAACTATGTCAATTAAAATCAGAAAGATAGGAATTGTTTTTCCTGCGTTGGCAATATTTTTTGCACCAATGCGAATCGCAAACGCTCAAGGTAGCGGAACTGTTATTGATAAAGTTGTTGCTATTGTCGGACGGCAAGCCGTTATGTATAGCGACATTGAAGCGCAGCGTATTCAAATTCAAACCCAAGGCTATCGCCCTACCGACGATTTGCGCTGCGATATATTAGAACAAATGATGTATCAAAAACTACTTGTCAATCAGGCTATTTTAGATACTGTTGAAGTTAGCGATAAGCAAGTTGAAACCGAACTCGACCGTCGTATCAATTATTACGTTGAACAAATAGGCAGCGAAGAAAAACTTGAGGAGTACTACAAAAAGCCAATGGCAGACATTCGTGCTGATTTTTACGATGTCATAAAAGAACAATTGGTGGCTCAAACAATGGAACAAACCGTCACAAACAATGTTTCGGTAACACCCCAAGAGGTGCGGAATTGCTACAAATCAATACCAAAAGACAGCCTGCCGATGATAAACACCGAGTTTGAAATTGAGCAATTGTCGCTATTCCCAAAAGTTGAGGAAACTGAGATTTTGCGCATCAAAGACCGCCTGCGCGAGTTTAAAACACGCGTGGCAAACGGCGAAAGTTTTGCGACATTGGCCGTGCTTTATTCCGAAGACAGAGGAACAGCAATGCGTGGCGGCGAACTTGGCTTTGTCAGCCGTGGCGACCTTGTCCCTGAATTTTCAGCCGCCGCTTTCAACCTTGTTCCAAACGAAGTGTCGAAAGTTGTAAAATCAGACTATGGCTACCACATTATTCAACTTATTGAGCGCAAAGGCGAACGTATCAATTGCCGACATATATTGCTAAAACCAGCCATTTCTGCAATCGAAAAAAAGAACGCCATAGAACGCCTTGATAGCATCAGAAAAAAAATTATTGATGGCGATGTTACCTTCAAACAAGCTTGTTGGATGTTCTCCGACGACGAGAATACCCGCATGAATGGTGGCGTAATGGTCAATCCATACACTGGCACTTCGCTGTTTGAAGCCGAACACCTCGACCCTAA
>CALBPW010000107.1 GCA_937899145.1 uncultured Bacteroidota bacterium | reverse complement strand
AGCCGAAGGAGGAAAACCACTGACCTTTATAAAAGGTGTTATGCAAGACGATTTGACCGATACTTACAAAAGCGGTAAAATGCAGCGTCCGGCCAAGTATGCCGATACGCCAAATCAAACACCGGTATGTCGTGGCAACGAAAACGCCTATACACCGCGCGAGATTATGGCACTGCTTAATGCTGATAAAAGGAATGGTCGGTTACAACAAAAAATAACTCATTATCAGTTGTTTAAAAAATGTCAACCGCAAATTAGAAAGACGGCAAGAAAAAAAGTATAATTTTTTTAACTATCTTTGCAAAGTATACTTGGTATGCCAGAATAGTTTAGTCCGACGGCTTTTTATTTTATAGAAATTTGTCAAGGCTGTACTTGTAAGAAAACTTTATTTGTACAATAAAATTATTTTATGGAGTTAGTACGATTCGATTGGGCAATAAAACGTTTGTTGCGGAATAAAGCCGACTACGGTATAGTAGAAGGGTTGCTAACCGTTTTGCTTAACAAGCCTGTGAAAATTAAATGTTTGTTTGAAAGTGAAGCAAATAAGGATTTTGTTGACGACAAGTTTAATCGTGTTGACTTATTGGCAGAAAGCGAAACAGGCGAATTGATGATTTTTGAGATTCAAAACGCACGCGAACTCAACTATTTTCATCGAATGATATACGAAACCTCAAAAGTGATTTCTGAATATCTGAAATCGGGCGAGCCATACGATAGAATTAAAAAAGTTTATTCAATAAATATTGTCTATTTTTCTTTAGGTCAAGGCGATGATTACGCATATAAAGGAACAACAAACTTTGTTAGTATGCATAACGGCAATGATATTTTGGTTCTGTCGCAAAGGCAAAAAGAGACATTCAAATGCGAAACACCCGCCGACATTTTTCCCGAGTATTTTTTGTTAAGGGTAGATAAATTTAACGATGTGGCAAAAACACCACTCGATGAGTGGATAAGTTTTTTGAAAAACGGAGAGATACCCGAAACGGCCACAGCTCCAGGATTGCTTGAAGCTCGTGAAAAACTTCGTGTCGCTAATTTGGACGAAGCCGAAAGGCGTGCGTACGAATATGCTATGGAAAATATTAGTTATCAGCGAAGTGTGATAGAAACAGGACGCATTGAAGGCCGTCTTGAAGGCCGTCTTGAAGGTCGCCTTGAAGGGCGTATTGAGGGTCGTCTTGAAGGCATTGCTGAAGGTGAAAAAATAGGTATAGCGAAAGGCCGTGCCGAAGGAATAGAGCAAGGCCGGGCTGAAGGCATCCACCAAGAAAAACTTGACACAGCGCGGAAGATGAAAGCCGAAAATCTGCCACTTGAAGTGATTTCAAAAATCACCAGCCTGACAATCGCCGAAATTGAGACTTTATGAAATGTGGTGCGATTAACATATTGGAATTGAACAAAATATACCCGCAAAAATATTTGCATTTCTCAAATATTCGTATAAACACACACACTCACACACACACACACACATACACACACACAAGTATCTGTTAAACAATATTTTGCGACCGGAAGTCGCATACTGAAACCCTCAGCGGTTGCCATGCTGCCATACGGCGGCAGGCAGCCGCTTTTTTATTGCGCCGCAAAGAATAAACCGTTATGCTGAACATTTAATTTTTATGATAATCCGCAATTACCCGATAACGCCCCGAAGGGGCAACGAACTGTCAGTCCAAGGCACCGCCTTGAGGCACATTGGATGCGCAACCCTTACACATAGGGCGCAGCCCCCTGCTAACCACAGCCGGCCTTTCAGACCGTTTATCGGCAGAATGCAAAACAATTTGAAATTGAAAAACATAATTATCAATTGTCAATTGTCAATTGTCAATTGTCAATTTTTAACTTTTAACTTTTAACTTTTAACTTTTAACTTTTAATTTGTAATAAAATACATTATTTATTAACCATTTAAAAAAAAACGGACATGACACACAGAAAATTCATTTTGGTTATGGCATTAGCCGCCATCTTGCTCAGTGCGGGTGCGGCCAATGCCCAAACAGCCGTTGCCGCCGCCGGAGGCGAGGCGGGAACGCTCAGTTATACACTCGGGCAAGTGCTCACTACAGCAGCCGGTAGCGATGCCGGCAGCCTAACCGCCGGTGTGCAGCAGGCCTACACCATCACCATTGTTGATGGCATTGCCGGCACACCAATAACCCTCGAAGCCACCGTGTATCCTAACCCCACGGCCGACTATCTGACATTGAGCGCCGCCGGCGCCGAAGCGCAAAACCTGCGCTACACACTCACCGACAACAGCGGGCGAACGCTCAAAACCGCTGACATTCAGAGCGCGCAAACGCAAATAGACATGACCAACCTTGTGCCGGCCGTCTATTTCCTGCGTGTTGACAATGGAAATGCTACGGTGAAGACTTTTAAGGTAATTAAAAATTAAAAATTAAGAATTAAGAATTAAAAATTATATTGAAATGAGAAAAATAACCACACTTGTTGCCTCGCTGCTGATAGCGGCCGCAACCTTTGCACAAGCCCCGCAGGGCTTCAGTTATCAGGCAGTTGTGCGCGATGCGCAGAACGCCATAGTCGCCAACCAACCCGTTGATGTTACCCTGAGCATTTTGAGGGGCGCCTCGGCCGAAATAGCCACAGCCATATACACCGAGACACACACAGCCCAAACCAACCAAAACGGCCTGCTCACAATTGTAGTGGGGCAGGGAACAAGCGGCGGCAGCTTTGCCGGCATCGACTGGACACAGGGCACCTTCTTCCTGAAAACCGAAAGCGAATACGGCACCAGCACCACCCAGCTGTTGAGCGTGCCGTTTGCCATGTTTGCCGTACAAGCCGCATCGGCCAATATCGACTTGAGCGGCTACGCCCTTAAATCGGAAATACCCGCCGAAGCCGACCTGACAGCCTACGCCAAAAAAACCGACCTGCCAACTGTTCCCGCAAAGGTTTCGGCATTTGAGAACGACGCCAACTACCTCACCGCCCACCAAGACGTAAGCGGCAAACTTGACGCCACAACCGCCGATGCCACCTACGCCAAAAAAACCGACCTGCCAACTGTTCCCGCAAAGGTTTCGGCATTTGA
>CALBPW010000106.1 GCA_937899145.1 uncultured Bacteroidota bacterium | reverse complement strand
CTTGACGCAGCTGGCAAGTTGCATACATACACAACCGAAGGCTACGTATTTTCAATTTATGGCGATGAGCAAGGTTACATTTGGATAGGCACATGGGGAGGCGGATTCTACATGATAAATCCTAAAACCAACGAGATGACATCGTTTGCCAATCAAAATAACTATCAACCAATAAGTAGCGACCGTGTGTTGTCGTTTGCTGAAGACCGGAACGGCAACCTTTGGATTGGCACCAAAGGCGGTGGCGCCAATGTGTCGCCAATGGCTCTGCTGACTCAAGGGCTAAGCAACTTTGTCGCATATAGTTTTGATGGGACAAGCGGCTGCCTCAGCAACAACGATGTTTATTGTATGTATTGCGATAGCAGAGGTACAATGTGGATAGGAACAGGCAATGGCCTAAACCGATTTGTTATTGACAGCGAAGAAAATCCTGTGGAGGCGATAATGCAAAATAAAGGCACATTTGTAACCTACACTGAGACTGAAGGATTGCCGAATTCAACCATTTGTGGAATTGCCGAAGACGACAATGGCTATCTGTGGGTTAGCACAATCAGCGGTGTGGCGCGCATCAGCTTAACCGATTATTCAATATCGTCGTTTAGCAAAAACGATGGCTTGCAAAGCGATGAATTCCACGCTAATGTCTGTTACAGAAACAATCGCGGAACATTGTTTTTGGGTGGCAATCCGGGTATGTCGTTTTTCAATCCAAACGAAATCGTCTTTTCTGATAATGAGCTGAAAACACGTATTACAGGGTTGCGTATCCAAAACGAGGAAGCGCTCCCCGGCAAAGAGATTATGGGGCGTGTAATAATCACCAATGATATTGGCGCTACCAAATCGTTGACACTCTGGCCGAAACATAAAGATTTTATTATCGAATTTTCGGCAATGCACTATGCCAACATCGACAACACGCGCTACGCTTACCGGTTAAAAGGTTTTGACGACGATTGGCGAATAACCCCGCCAATGCAACATTCTGCCACTTATACCAACATTCGCGAGGGACACTACACCTTCCAAGTATGCGCCATAAATAGCAATGGCAAATGGTCGGATAAGGTTACTGAACTGAAAATCAACATAAAACCAGTACTATGGCGCAATCCGTGGTTTTTCATTATCTACCTTATACTGATTGCAGTGTTGCTCATCTTCTTCCGTAAATACTCAATTATCAATATCAGCGAGCGAAACAAACTTCAACTTGAGGCTTACGAAAAGAAGAAAACAGAAGAGTTGACCGCGCTCAAAATGCGTTTCTTTACCAATATATCGCACGAAATCCGCACACCACTATCGCTTATATATGGACCGCTCGACAATATCTTGCAAACACAGCAACTGAAAGATGATGTGCGACGGGATTTGTCGCTTGTCAAAAAGAATGTCATTCGACTGCTGTCGTTAGCCAATCGCTTGCTTGAATTGCGTAAAATTGATATGGGAATGTTAGAACCGAAATTTGAAGAGGTTCATTTTATCCCTTACATCAAAGATATACTTGAATATTTTGAGCGGCAACTTAAAAATAAGGATGTTAACACAATTGTTAAATTCGATATTGACGAGACAAACGACGTGGTTTGGATTGATAAAGAGATGATCACATCCGCCATTTACAATCTTATGTCGAACGCATTTAAATATACACCGGCAAATAATACAGTGTCTATATCGTTGTCAGTCAGCGATAAGGATTCGGGTAGCGACAGAAAAGACACAACCAAAAAACGCCAATATCTGAACATTGCAATTAGCGACACTGGAATAGGCATACCCGAAGATGAACTGAAATTTGTGTTTGAACGCTTCTATCAGGCCTCAAATCAATCAGCTACAGGACAGGCAGGCTCAGGCATCGGCTTGGCTATTGTAAAAGAATATGTTGAGTTGCATGATGGTATTGTGCTGGTAGATAGTAAGATAGGTAAAGGCACAACCTTCGTTATCCAGTTGCCATTTGGCAAAGAGCATTTGGCAAACAAGCGCATAAAGGAGCAGGTGCAAGCTGTTAACAACGGTGTTCCCGAACTTTCAATTCAGCAAAATACATCGTTAGTGCCTGAAGAAGACGTTGCTGAAAATGAATCGCCTGATGATGACAATTCGGCAAACGAAACCGAAGAGCTGCGTCCACAACTGCTTATTGTTGACGACGATAAGGAGATGTTGTCATTCTTATCGAAAAACTTGGAAAAAACCTATCGCATAATAACAGCCACCAATGGCAAAAAGGCATGGAACATTGTGCAATCAACATTGCCCGATATGGTTATTTCTGATATTATGATGCCCGAAATTGACGGCCGCCAACTTTGCAGTCTTATAAAATCGAACATCGAAACAAGCCACATTCCGGTAATTTTACTAACAGCCCACGCCTCAAACGATGATATTATTAAGGGCTACAGTCATGGCGCCGACCGCTACATTAGCAAGCCTTTCGCAATGAACGTGCTTGAAGCACAAATTGCGCAGCTGATAATGTCGCGCAAGCAACTTATCGACCTTTATAGCCAAAAAATATTACTAAAACCGCGCGAGATAACCATAACCACAATGGACGAAAAATTCCTTACTAAAATTATGGATGTCATCGAAGACCATTTGTCCGATACAGCATTTGATGTGCAATCGGTTGTCGATTTGATGAATATGAGCCACTCGTCGATTTTGAAAAAAATAAAAGCGCTAACAGGCGTGTCGCTTGTCGAATTTGTGCGTCGCTATCGGCTTAACAAGGCAGCTATGATTTTAGAGCAACAACGACTGCCGATTACCGAAGTGGCATATATGACAGGCTTTTCCGACCCCAAATATTTCAGTAAATGCTTTGGCAAGCAGTTCGGAAAATCGCCAACTGAATATGTAAATGAAATGATGGCTAAAAAAGAATCTGAAAAATGAAGAAAGTTCTAATTATCAGTCTTGTAGCAACAGTTTTTGCAAGTTGTGCAAGCGACGACTTAATACCAAGTTTGGCAGAAACCTACAAAAACTATTTTCCTGTAGGAGTGGGAGTTACGCGCAGTTCGATACGTAGCATAAACGATACGTCGCTTATAAAACGCCATTTCAACAGCATAACAGCAATGGAGGAGATGCAACCACAGCGCATACACCCTCGCGCCTCACGCTGGCTGTGGCGTATGCCCGATGAGATGGTCGATTTTGCTCAACGCAACAAAATGAAAGTACGCTACAACTGCCTTATCTCGCCCGAGACAATGCCCGATTGGATGCTTTTTGATGATGAAAAAATAACCTCGCGCGATTCGCTTTATAGCCGCATGAAAAATCACATTGAAACAGTGATGAGACGCTACAAAGGAAAAGTTGATTGTTGGGACGTGGTTTGTAACGCCATCGCCGACGACAGCACCATCAATCTCCGCCAAAACACATGGCTATACCAGATTGCAGGCGACGATTATGTTGAATTTGCATTCCGATGCGCACATAATGCCGATTCAACCGCAAAACTTTTCTACAACGATTACAATCTGACTCGTCCCGATAAACTCGAACGCACCTGTCAAATGATTAAAAGTTTGATCGACAAAGGAGTACATATTGATGGTGTGGGAATGCAAGGACACTGGTCGATATACGAACCAACGGCAGCACAACTCGATACGGCTATCGCCCGATTTCGCTCACTTGGCTTGCAAGTGCATGTAACTCAGCTCGATGTGTCGTTATACAAATGGGAACGAAACCGAGGCCGACACTTGCGACGCAACGAAACATTGCGCCTTACCGACAGCATCCGTATTCTGCAAACCAATCAATACTCGATGATATTCAATGTTTTACGCAAAAATGCTGATGCGGTAACCAACGTAACTGTTTGGGGCATCGACGACCGTAGTTCGTGGCTTAACAACAACCCTGTACGTGGGCGTAAAAACTATCCTTTGCTATTCGATGCCTATCGTGGACCAAAATCAGCATTCTACCGAATAATACGCGATGCGGAATCTAAGAAATAAATAAAGGCGAATCGGATAATCGGATAATTGATAAATCGAATTGATATAATACTCTATTTCTAAACCTTTAAATCATGG
>CALBPW010000105.1 GCA_937899145.1 uncultured Bacteroidota bacterium | reverse complement strand
TGTCTTATCATCTAATTCTAATGATTTTTTATTAGTTAATGATTGTGTTTATTCAGCGTTCGGTTCTACACCATACTCGGCTTTATATAAGCGGTTGTAGGTGTCGCGTTGGTTCTCGTAGATTTGTGCGATTTCGTCTTTTGGTACATCGCTCAGCTTTTGGTAGCCGCTAGCTTTTATAATATCAGACGGACGCACTGCCAACGGTATGGCGTCAATGGTTTTCTTTAGCAAGTCAACGCCTGCCAATGTGCCAAGCTCGACAAAGTCGGCGCGTTGGTTTTCCTGTAATCGGCCAGCCTTAATGGCTTCGCCTACAATGTTGTTAATGTTGGCTGTGTTTTGCGCCAACAGTTCGGTGCTCAAACCCTCAATGCGTCCCTGAAGTTCGTCAATTGCAAGCATAATCTGTTCTTCAGTAGCATCGGGCGAAAGCCCTAATTTTTCTGCAATTTTCATTGTGTGTGTTTTTTGGTTATTAATGATAGGCTCAAGCGCAAGCCCGATAGTTTTTCCAGAAAGCTCAATGCGGTCGCCGCCGTTGCTATACAACGCGCAGCATAGTTGTAGTGCATCGTCGTTAGCTCCTATGTCGACAATTGACACCTCTCGCAACTTTGATGCGGTAACTGTCGCAAACTGTTGCCCCGCCAGCAAATATTTAGGGTCGGTGCTAGTCTCTATAATATCCAACCCGGCCGACAGCATCTTTAAAAAGCCGTTTTCCCATTTGCCGGCTACCTGTGCGGCAAATTCGTCGGTCATGTCAAATACGGGCGTGCCTATTAGCAGGTCGCCCTCAAAGTGCACATCTTCCATGCGGCCTATAGGCAATCGCCCGTTGCCCGCACGCTCGTGCATATATAGCACTATCGGATTTTTACGGTACTGCTCAATGTCGATGCCTTCGCTCAACACGCGGAATCCGTAACTGTTGATATTGCTGCTGCTTATTACTGCTGATTTAGCCATTTTCAAAACGTTTTTTTTTGTTTCACGCCGCAATATTACAGACTGTTTGCGTAGCCGGCAAAGAAGCGTCGAAGCGTTGGACTGTTCCGTGCAAGGGTTGGACTGTTTTTTGATTCTGATGCCTTGTCTGCTTTCCTTTGTGCTAATCAATTTTTAAAATCATGAACCGGAAAACTATTAACGACACCAAACGCGACATCTGCAAAACACTATACTTGGCCGGCGCAACAATTACCGATATTTCACAGAAAATCGGCATATCGAAAACGTCCGTTTCAAAATGGATTGAGAAAAACGGCTGGTCGGAACTCCGCGCCGCAAAAAACATCACCCGCAAAGAACTGGTGATAAAAATGCTGAACAGCATCAACGAAAAAATTAACAGCGGCGACTGGAATCCCGACCAGATTTGCAAAGCCGCCGCCGCCATTGAACGGTTAGACAAATCGACTAATGTTGTAACCATCATCGAAGTGCTGACGGCGTTCAGCAACTGGCTGATAGCGCGTGTCAAAATTGACCCCGAACTGACACCCGAAATGGTGCGCATCATCAATCATTATCAGGATGTGTTCATCAACGAAAGCATAACAAGTGTCAACTCTGTAATCAACAAGTCATGATTGATATAATCACACTCGTCGCATCAATTATTACCAGCGGCAGTCTGGTTACATTGCTGACGCTTAAAAGCACCCGGAAAGCGGCCACAGAATCGGCCGAAAGCAGCGAACTGTCAAACGCTGACAAAATTGTCAGCCTTCAGGAGCAATATATCATCAACCCCTTGCGCAACGAAATAAGCGCGCTGCGCATTGATGTGCAACGGCTGAACGATGCCATCGACGCGGTCAAAGACTGCGAGCACCGCAACAATTGCCCCGTCCGCAAAAAGCTGAACGGCAAACAACGCATCTAAATTCTATACTTATGGCTAACGCAAAACATCTGTTTCCGTTTATCCTGAAATGGGAAGGCGGATTTGTCAACGACCCCGCCGACCGTGGCGGCGCAACCAATAAAGGCATCACGCTTGCCACGCTCACTGTATGGAACAAAACCCACAATCTGCCAACGCCAACCATTGCCGACCTAAAGGCAATCACCGACGAACAAGTGTTTGAAATTTTTTATCAGAACTACTGGCAACGGTTCCGCGCCGACAAAATCCTGTCGCAAAAAGTGGCAAACTGCCTTGTCGACTGGCTCTGGCTTAGCGGACAACCGGCAATAACCCGCACACAGCGCATCGTCGGCACAACAGCCGACGGCATTGTCGGCCCAAAAACAATCAACGCCATCAACAAAAAAGACGAAAAATGGCTGATTACACTCCTGTACAGCGAGCGCGTCGCATTCATCGGCGAAATATGCGACAAACGCCCCGCCAATCTGAAATTCCGCAATGGCTGGATTAACCGGCTCAACGCACTGAAAAAAATCTGATATGAGAATGGAAATGAAATCCGACGACAACCGCTGGTTTTGGCTGTTTATGATAATAAACGCCGCCATGTTGTATCTTTATCTGATTTTAGCCGGCGGCTGCACTTCGGCTAAAAACACAACCGAAACCGAAACCGTCAGCCGGCAAATCGGGCAGTCAAGCACCCAACAGGCGCACATTAACATTACGCGCGACACAATACACACACGCGACAGCGTTATCATTCGACAGAAAAACGACACTGTCTATTACGACCGCTGGCACATAACCTACAAGGCGCAGCGCATTGCCGACACCGTATTTGTAGCCGTGCGCGACAGCGTTATCCGCTGCGATACCGTCCGCCTGCAACAAACCACCACTGTTGAGCCGAAAAGAAAACCGAAAGGCTTGTACGTATGGCTGCTGCCCGCATTGCTTGCCGGCTGGTTTGCCGCCAAAATCAAACGGCATTTTGTCAAATCTTAAAATCATAAGTCATGAATATCCTGAAACTTTACCGCAAATCGCAAAAGCAGAACGCCGTAATCAAACTCGAACGCCAAACCGAGCTGCTGACAAAAAAAGACATCGGCTATTGGCGCGACGCTTGGCAGCGCGCCATTAATACCACAAACCCCGACCGCCGCTGGCTACTCTCGGTTTATACCGATGTCGCCATCGACGCGCATGTCAGCGGCTGCATCGGACAGCGAAACGGCATAGCGACCAAGCCTAACTACTACCTGATTAACGCCGACGGCTCAACCAACGAAAAAGCGACCTTGCAGATCGGAAGAGCACA
>CALBPW010000104.1 GCA_937899145.1 uncultured Bacteroidota bacterium | reverse complement strand
ATTTGATGCTGAAAAAATCATTATAAGTCCAACAACTAACAAAATTATAACACTAACAACTAACCATTTATCAAGTTTTTTAAACATAAAATCATTCCTTTAATTTATTTAAATTATATCAATGTCTATATTTTCTTTTTCAATCTCTCTCTTTGATGTTCTTTTTACTAATTCTGTATCTTTATTAGTTTTTTCTGAGGTATTTTTACTTTTATTCTTATTCCGATTAACAAATTGTACTATACCTATAATAACAATAGATGCAATATCAAATATCATAACATTCTTTGACAGCTTATCAATCAAGGTATCATCTATAATAAGTGCCGGAACTGTATTGAAAATATAGCTGTATTTCTCAAAATTAGCTGATGTATCATTTATATCTACAACTTTTCCTTTTGAAGATATAAAATCAGTATCAATTTCTAATAAAACTTAAAGAATAATAACAAAAGACCACGTGTTAAATACGTAGTCTTTTGTAAACCAACTATTTAAATTATTTTACAAGTTTTACAATAGAGTAAGATTGCGCAGGCATTGTGACGGTTACTTTTCCGCTGTTATTTTCTAACACAATGTTGTCGCCAGCCAAAAGTCTTGTGTTTGTAAATGGCACATTAACATCAAATGTGGCTGAAGACACTCTGCCGGCAGGGTTTAGCATTACAATTACCACATTATCGCCATTGGCGCGGGCGTATACAAAAGGATATGCGTTATCTTCAGCAAATAGAGGCACAAACTCAGCGTAGTTGGCAAGCGCCGGCTCGCTGTGTCGCAAAGCGATGAGGTGGCGTGTTTTGTTAAGAAGCGAATTGTTGTCTTTTTCCTCTGATTCAACAGTCGGCGCATTGGCATCAGGGTCAATAGGCAGATAAAGTGCTGATGCGTCGGCAGTTGAAAATCCGAGATTTTTCCCGTAATTCCATTGCATTGGTGTGCGTGCGCCATTGCGAGGCTGATAAGCACCTTCAATTTGTGGCCATGATGTTGGTAATTGCTTCATTCCTAACTCATTACCATAATATATGAAAGGGATGCCCGGCATAGTAAATCCAAAAGCGAAAATTATCTCCATATCTTTTACACTCCGGTGATTGCAAAGTCGTGCATTGTCGTGATTGCCAAGCGGAAGACAGATGTAGCCTTTGCCTTTTGTGGCTTCGTATTGAACCATATAATTTTTTAGGAAGTTGGTAATGTTGCCTTTCCCTTCGATGTCGAAATAACTATGACCTTCAGAAAAACCGTTCAAAATGCGCCAACTTTCTTTCTGAAAAAGGTCGTTGTAGCCATCGAACCAATGGAAAAAATCGACATGGAAGCAGTTGTCGAGAGCATCGGCAGGGTACGACCACTCGGCTACCATAAATGAGCCCGGATATTCAGTATCAAGTAGTTGGCGTATTTCTCTCCAAAATTCTTTTGTCGAATTTACGTGTGTGTTGAAAAATTGCTCGTTGCCCGACACGTTGGCATCTTTTGTGAGAGCTCCCGCCATATCGGCACGGAATCCATCGGCTCCCATATCCATCCAAAACCGAAGTACATTTTTCATCTCTGCGCGCAGGTTCAGAATGTCGGGGGGGTTGGGCGGTAATTGCCATTTATAATTGGTATCTGGTAGAGCGAAACCGTAATTCAGGGCAGGCTGACAATAGTAGAAATTCCTCATATACTGGCCGTTACGTTCGCCAAAGCCTTTTATGAAATCGGCGGCATACTCTTTGGGCGGATTGTACCAAACGTTGTCAGTCCAGATGTACCAATTGGTGTGTTTGTTAGTGTCTTGGCGTGCTGAGGCCTTAAACCAAGGGTGCTCAATTGATGTGTAGCTTGCGACAAAATCGAAGATTACTTTCAATCCGCGTTTGTGTGCTTCTGCAAAAAGTTGGCGAGCGTCATCGTTTGTGCCGTAGCGAGGTGCAACTTTCAGATAATCAGATATATCGTAACCGGCATCGGCAAATGGTGATTCGAAGAACGGGTTTATCCAAATGCCATCAACGCCAAGGCTTTTTACATAGTCGAGTTTTTGAATGATGCCTTGCAGATCGCCAATCCCATCGCCATTCGAATCGTAAAAAGTTTGTGGGTAAATCTGATAGAAAACGGCATTTTCTGCCCAAGTGGGAATTATCGGTTTAAAACATTCGCCTGTAATTTCGCCTGTGAAATTTGTTTTGGCGGCTTGTGGAGCGCATTGCGCCAATATTAATGCGTTAGCAGCAATCGCAATAATTAGTTTTGATTTCATATCGTTTTATTTTATGGCGAAGGTAGGCGAAAAAGCCTTTTGCATCATGCTAATTGGTTTTTGCAATGTTGATAATGACAAATTGCATACTTTTTTAGGACATTGAGGTAGGTTTTTATATTTTTTTAGGGCGAAGACGCGTAACTGTATGATTCGGATATTTATTATTGTTAATTATGTCGGTTTTATTCTACAACTTTTAATTCAGTTCTTCGGTTTTGTTTGCGTCCGTCTTCTGTTGAGTTATCGCTTATTGGCACATTTTTGCCATAGCCTTTGTATGTCAATTGATTGGTGCTTACACCTTTCGAAATCAGATAGTTATAAACGGCTTTTGCGCGTTTTTCTGATAATTGCTGATTGTAAGCATCGTTGCCAACGTCGTCGGTATGTCCTCCTACTTCAAATTTTATTCCGTTGCTATTATTGATAAATTGCACCATTCTGTTAAGCTCGGTAAACGATAGAGGGAGTAACTCGAACGAATCGAATTTGAAAAATACATTGTTGAGAATAGCGTTGGCACCAATTTGTGGTTTTTCGAGTTTGATATTTACCAAAAAAGGTTCGCTCGCACTATGCTCACTGCTAAGATCAAAGTGTTGTGAATTAAATAAATGGCAGCTGCTTATTGCAAACATTGCATATTGTCGGCCAATTGGCAGGCTAACCAAAAAATCGCCACTTTCGGCGTCTGAAACTGTTGACATTACTGTTTCGCTATTTTGTAAATCCAATAATTGAATTTGAGCTTGTAGTGGCTTATTTGTTTGAGCGTCAGTTATTAAGCCGCGCACATACGATACTGCATTTGGGCGTGCTGATTCAGGCATTTTAAATGTGTACAAATTTTTTGTTTCGCTATAACTGTTGGTCGAAAAGTAAGCGTTTATGCCCGAATTGTCAACTATTAAACCAATTTCATCTTTATGTGTATTTATCGGATAACCAATATTTTGTGGCTTACTCCAATTGCCTAAACTATCGCGTCGCGATACAAAAATATCTTTTCCGCCTAATCCTGCGTGGCCATCGGAACTGAAGTAAAGTGTTTGATTATCAGGGTGAATAAATGGGCAAATATCATCGCCTGCGGTGTTTATGGGTTCTCCTAAGTTTGTAGGTTTGCCCCAATTGCC
>CALBPW010000103.1 GCA_937899145.1 uncultured Bacteroidota bacterium | reverse complement strand
GCATCCACCTTGTCACCACGGACGCCCGCCAGCTTTGGCTTCAGGACGAGGAGGGCAGCGTGTTGGCCGACCTTGGCGTCATAAGCGGAAGCGAGCAGCGCGCTCCATACAACTACGCGACGGGAACCAGAGTTTCTGGCGGAAGCGTGTTCGACAGCGTGATAGCCTTGCGAAACGCCATGCTCAGGGGAGACCAAGAGGCCATCGGAGGCCGCGTTTTGGGAAGCCTTGACTCAGGCCTTGGAAACCTTGTCACCCGCATCGCCGAAAACGGTTCCAGCTACGAGCGGGCCTCTCTCAACGTGACAAGGAATTCCCAAACGGCGTTGAACGTCACGCAAATGATAGCCACCGAAGGCGACTTGGACTTTACAAAAGCCGTCACCGACATGAAGATGATGGACTACGTTCACCAAGCTTCTTTGAGCGTGGCCGGAAAAATGTATTCAAGCAGCTTGCTTAATTATATGCGATAGCGATAGCGGCAAGATTAAATATTAGGAGCTTTTGACATGGACGTTAAGACAAAGATTGGAACTACAGTTCAAATTGACAAAAAGGACATCTTGGAAATTCCCGAAGGCCTTTTTGGATTTGAGGAATACAAGAATTACGCCATATTCGACAGCGAGTATCCCCCCTTCATGTGGATGCAGTCGCTGGAAGAGTCCAGCCTGGCCTTTTTGATTGTTGACCCCTTTTTGGTGGCCGACGACTACGAGCTGGACATTGACGACAAGGCTTTGTCTAAAATCGGAATTTCAAATCCCGCCGAAGTTTGCGTCATGGCCATCGTCACCATTCCGGCCGGGGGAAGTCCTGTCACGGCCAACTTGCAAGGCCCCCTTGTAATCAACAGAAGCAACAACAAGTGCATGCAAGTCATTTTGAACAGCAACAAGTGGACCACAAAGCACGACATCGTTAAGGCGCTGAAAGCCAAAGACGCGCGGGGAGACGCCTGATGCTGATTCTTTCAAGAAAAGTCGATGAAAAAATAAAAATCGGCACGGATATAACGATTACGCTTATCGGAATCTCTGGCGACCAAGTAAAAATCGGAGTTGAAGCTCCCAAAAGTATAAAAGTGTTTCGGCAAGAAGTTTTTGACGATATTCAAAAGCAAAACAAAACCGCAGCCGAAACGTCGTCAATCGAAGCGATTTCGCGGATTTTGTCAAATTGATTTTTTCGATTTTTATTTAGCGAGCGAAAGTTCCGCTTCGCTTGCTCTTATGTAAACAGGACCATCATAATCGTTGAGAGGGGATTCGCCATTTTTTTTGAGTTCAGCGGCGATTTCAAGTAGCGCGTCGGTTGTGGGCGGAAGAAATTTTGGAACTTTTACCAAAAAATTTGGTTCAATGCGATTTAGAATTTGTGAAAATTGGGGTGCGGAAGGTCCTAGCGCGAAAATTTTTCCTGCGCTTGCGTTTTCTTTTAGGAAAGCCGCGATTTTTTCTGGAGTTGTGTCGGAAACAGGGAAAATTTCCGTTCCGTTTTTGTAAATCGAAACGAAAAATTGGTCTTTTTTTGCATCAATTACAGAAATCACCGTTTCCGCTTTAGAGAAAAAAGGCTTTGCGTAAGAAAAAAGTGTCGGAACTTGATTATGAACTGCTTGCGCTTGAACAAACCAAAGTGCGTTTGACATCGGGAGGCGAAATAAACACATACGAAATCCAAGCCTCGATGGTGGGAACAAAAGCTTCGCAAATGATGGGTAGCATTTTGTCGAATTTGCAACGTATCATTGATGAGCGCCGTGTTTTGCTAAACAACTTGACAACTGACAATATTAAAGTTAAACAACTTGAGAAACAACTTGAAACTCAGATAAATCTGACACTTGATTTTATCAATATAACAATTGATAGAATGAGTAAGCAGCGCGATGAATATCAAAGTCAGATTAGCGAGATTCAAAAATGGATTTTTAGCGACAAAAGTTACGATGAACTTGAATATGCGCGTTTGCAACGCTTGTACAATATAAACCAGAATTATTACAATCAGCTTATTGATAAAAAAGCTGAGTATTTAATTTCGCAGGCAGGCTACATTTCGCACAATCGAATTTTGGAGCGTGCCTCGGTTCCAACTGCGCCCATATCGCCAATTTCAGCTAATATTTATTCGATGTTTATAGCCTTTGGTTTTGTTTTAGGGTTTTTATTATTGATAATCAGGTACTTGTTATATAACGAAATAAATTCAGTTGACACAATTAAAAATTATACATCAACACCAATATTGGGTATAGTGCCACAGTACGATGAACAAATTGAGGTATCGCAATTGCTTGTTGGCAAAGACCCGCACTCGGTTCTTTCGGAGTCGTTTAGGGCGATACGCTCAAACTTGCGGTTTATGACGCAAGGTGCTGACGCAAAGGTTATTACAGTATCGTCAACGATACCGGGTGAGGGCAAAACATTTGTGGCTATCAATCTTGGTGGCATAATTGCGACATCAGGACAAAAAGTAGTTCTTATCGACCTTGACTTGCGAAAACCTCGTATCCATCTGGGCTTTTCGGTTGATAACAACAAGGGGATGAGCACGATACTTATCGGAAAAAATACGTTTGAGGAAAGTTTGCATCACACTGAGATAGAAAATTTCGATTTTCTGACAGCGGGTCCGATACCGCCAAACCCCGCCGAATTGGCCAATGGCGAGGCAATGCAAAAATTACTTGACCAATTGTCAGACGTGTATGATGTTATTGTAATTGATACCCCGCCCGTAGGCGTGGTTTCTGATGCAGTGCTCAATTTGCATCGTTCTAATTACCCAATATATGTGATGAAAGTCGGTGTATCAAAGCGTCAGTATATTGAAAACATCAATCAGCTTCGCGCTGAGAAAAACATGAGTAATTTATCAATAATATTGAATGGTGTCGAGGTTAAAACAAAATCGAAATACGGCTACGGTTATGGTTATGGCTACGGTTATGGCTACGGCTATGGAAATACCGAAAAATCATCGAAACAAAAAACGTTAAAAGAGCGTATATCAGACAAAATGAAGAAGAAATGAGTTGGGGGTTTTTGTTTGTCTTTCTAATTGTGATGGTGCCAATTACAATGTGTATCCATCACTATTTTTTAATGCGCGCGTCGAAGCAAAACATAAAAAAATACAACATAACAGCTACGCGATGGGCGTCGCAGCGCAAGCCAATGCTTGGCGGCGTTGGGTTTATGGCAGGCTATATTATAGGTGTGGTTGTGTGGTTTTTTGTAAGTGCCAAATTTGAACAAAATATTGAAGCTCGAGTAACAATTGGTGTTGTAATATCGCTCATTTTGGCCTTTGTAATGGGGCTTGTTGATGATATTTTCGACACATCGCCAATTTTTAAATTCTTGATGCAATTTTCAGATCGGAAGAGCG
>CALBPW010000102.1 GCA_937899145.1 uncultured Bacteroidota bacterium | reverse complement strand
TGAACATTATCGTGTCCCCCTAATCAACAAACGTACTGAATACCCAGTTTATCAGCGACAGCCTTATCCGTAGCCACCAGCGCATCACTGCGGCCGATAGGCAGGGAGCTGTTGCCAATGGGCGCCATGAGTTTTTTCAGCTCGGCATCAAAGGCCAGCACATAATCAACAATTTTCTGTCGGTACTCAAGATTTTTCTTTTTCCCTTGCAAAGTCGAAATGGTCTGTGAAATGGCTAAAACAGATGTATATAACTCATTGTCACGTAGTTTGAAAAGATAATTTATCGCCTCCTCGTCAGCCTTTATGCCACGAAAACAGCCTACAAGCACATTTGTGTCAATATAAATCCGTCTTAATTTGTTGAGTTTCATAAGATTACACTTGCGTATTTTTCGCGTTCGGCGGGAGTGAGCAAATCTAAATTGCCAACAAAGAAAGAATGTAAGGCAATTTTGTAAATCTCCTTTTTAGGTACACCGCTGCGCTTCAATACCAAATCCATACACTCTTTGGCAAGTTGCGAGCGTTTTTTCTCGTCTGTTTTACTCTTTTCCATATCGTTTATATTTTTCACAAATATAACATTTTACTAAATCATTTTTAAGACGCGGCACGCCACGTCCCTACATTGCTGCGGACGCACACTGTGTGTTCCTACGTTTTCGTTTTCTGTTTTCGTTTTCTGTTTTCGTTTACGTTAAACCTAACAAATCACCGACCCGTTCCTGAAATCTTTCTCACACGGAATCATCGACAGGGCGCCGTCGAAGTTTTCGGCCATCAGAATCATTCCGTGGCTCTCGATGCCCATCAGTTTGCGCGGGGCAAGGTTGGCAAGTATGGTTACGCGCTTGCCGATAAGATCTTCGGCTGTGAAGTGCTTTGCCACACCCGACACAACGGTGCGCTTGTCGATTCCGGTATCAACCAGCAGTTTCATCAGTTTGTCGGATTTTGGCACGCGCTCCGCCTCAAGGATTGTGGCCGTGCGGATGTCCATTTTGCTGAAATCGTCGTAGGTGATGAGCGGTTTCATTGGAGCGGCGGGGGCGTTGGCCTTTTCTTTAGCTTCGTTAGCTTTTTTTATTTCATCCAAGCGGTCAAGTTGTTTTTTAATGGGCTCATCTTCTATTTTTTCGAACAAAAGAAATGGTTCGGCAATTTGGTGTCCTTCGCTAATCAAATCGGCCGCACCAAGGCGTTCCCAATCAATTTTTTCGATGTTCAGCAGTTGACGCATTTTTTCGGCACTGAAGGGCATAAACGGGTCGCTCGCAACCGACAGATTAGCAACTATTTGCAAGCAAATATTCATTATTGTTTGTACGCGTGCCGCATCGGTTTTAACAACTTTCCAAGGCTCGGTTTCGGCTAAATATTTGTTGCCAAGGCGGGCAATATCCATCAGTTGTTTAAGAGCCTCGCGAAATTTGAATTGCTCAAGTTGTTGCTCAATCCGTTCTTTACTTTGTGCAAGTTCGGCAAGTGTATCTTTGTCATAATCAGTTAGTTCGGTAATAGCCGGTACAACTCCGCTGTAATATTTTTGTGTAAGCACGATTGTTCGGTTGACAAAATTGCCAAGTATTGCCACCAACTCATTGTTGTTGCGGTCTTGAAAATCTTTCCAAGTGAAGTCGTTATCTTTTGTTTCAGGTGCGTTTGCTGTCAGCACATAGCGCAACACGTCTTGTTTTCCGGGGAAATCGACAAGATACTCGTTGAGCCAAACGGCCCAATTTTTCGATGTGGATATTTTGTTGCCTTCAAGATTCAAAAATTCGTTAGCTGGCACATTATCAGGCATAATGTAGCCGCCATGGGCTTTCATCATTGTCGGGAAAATAATGCAATGGAAGACGATGTTGTCTTTTCCGATGAAGTGGATAAGCCGGGTTTGGTCGTCTTGCCACCATTGCTGCCAGTTGCCCCAACGCTCGGGCTCCCGCTCGCAAAGTTCTTTGGTGTTTGAGATGTAGCCTATCGGGGCGTCAAACCAGACGTAGAGCACTTTTCCTTCGGCTCCTTCAATTGGAACGGGAATTCCCCAATCGAGGTCGCGTGTCATGGCGCGGGGCTGAAGGTCCATGTCGAGCCACGATTTGCATTGCCCGTAAACATTCGGTTTCCACTCCTGATGATTTTCTAAAATCCATTTTTTAAGCCACTCCTGATGGCGGCCAAGTGGCAGATACCAGTTTTTGGTTGGGCGTTTCACAAGCCCGTGTCCGGGGTTGTTTTTGTTTGTAGGGTTGATGAGCTCGTCGGGCGAAAGGGTTGCGCCGCACTTCTCACACTGGTCGCCATAAGCACCGGTGAAATGGCAGCGCGGACATTCGCCTACAATATTGCGGTCGGTTAGGAACTCGCCTGTTTCTTCGTCGCAATATTGTTCTTCGGTGTAGGCTTCAAGTTCGTTTTTGTCGTAAAGCGTGCGGAAAAAATCGGCTGCGAATTTATGGTGGACAGCCGATGTTGTGCGGCTGTAAATATCGAACGAGATGCCAAACTCCTCAAACGATTTTTTTATCAGGTTATGATAGCGGTCAACTACTTGCTGAACGGTTATACCTTCTTCTTTAGCCCTGATGGTTACAGGCACTCCGTGCTCGTCGCTGCCGCCAATGAACATTACATCTTTTCCTTTGGCACGCAAGTAGCGCACGTAAATATCGGCAGGGACATAAACGCCGGCCAGATGTCCGATGTGTACCGGCCCGTTTGCGTATGGCAAAGCCGATGTGATTGTGTATCTTTTGTAATCAGTCATAACTCTGAAATTTGGGTGCGAAAATAATGTTTTTTTCAGTGCCCGATAAAGTTTTGTTTAACCGGTGTGTCAATGATATTGAAATGGAGCGTTGATTGTATTTAGACGATTATCCGATTTGCCATTTTTTTATAGATTTACGGCTGAATCGTTATAAGAAAATGAGACACACATTAGGGGCTTTTTTAAGCGTTTTTTTTGTATTTGTCGGGCTTACAGCTAATGCCGACAACGAATACCGTTTTCGACATTTTAAGGTTGAAAATGGTCTTGCATCAAACTCAGTACGCAGCATTGTGCAAGACAAATATGGTTTTTTGTGGTTTGCTACCGATGATGGCTTAAACCGATTCGATGGCTACTCAATCAAAAATATCACAAGCAATTTGAACGAACTGAGCAAATCAGGCAATCACTACATAAACTCGATAATGGAAGACAGCCAAGGCAAACTATGGATTGGCTCCGATGAAGGTATATATATTTATTCATACGAAAATGACAATTTCCAATGGCTTGGCATCGCAACCGAACGAGGTGTCAAAATAACATCAATAGTTAACAATATTATTGAAGATAAGCAACAAAATGTATGGATTTCAACCTATGGGCAAGGATGTTTCAAGTACAATTTAACAACTGAAAAACTTAGCCAATATCAACTTCCGGTTGAACCGCAAAACCTTGTTAATTACATATTTGCCGACAGTAAAAACAATATTTGGGCCGCATCGCGCAACACAAGTTCACCTCTTACGCTATTCAATGCCGACACTGAAATGTTCGAGGTATTCAATATTAACATAAATGCTGATGATATTGAAAATAGTTTACTTACAATTTACGAAGATAGCGCCGGACTGTGGCTTGGCACATGGAGCGATGGAGTGCGGCAGCTAAACCGCCATACAGGTCAAACCCGCACGGTTTTGTCGCCACGCAAAGGCGCGGGCGTAATGCACGTGCGCAGCATTGCACAAAACAACGACGGCAAATTGCTTATCGGCTCAGATGATGGATTGACTATTTTTGACCAAAAAACAGGTTATTATGAACAACTTAAAACCGACAACACAAACCCGGCATCTATTTCTGACAACTACATCTACGCAATAATTAAAGACCTCGAAGGCGGAATTTGGGTTGGTACAAATTATGGTGGTGTAAACTATCTTCCGTTTAACAATAATGTATTTAAGGGCTATACACATTCACTATTCCGAAACTCGGTAACCGGCAACATTATAAATTGCTTTTGCGAAGACGAAGACGGCATCATTTGGATTGGAACTGATGATGGAGGCTTAAACCAATTTAACCCTAAAACCGAACATTTTACTGCCTTTTTGCCCGGACGTGGCAACAGCATTTCTTATCATAATGTAAACGCACTATGCGCCGATGGCGATTTTTTGTGGATTGGCACCTACTCAGGCGGAATTGACACATATAACCGAAAAAGTGGGGAATTCCGGCATTATCAGCATAACAAACTGAAAATAAATTCAATAGACAACAATAGCATCTATTCGATTTTCCGCGACCAAAACGGCGATATCTGGGCGGCAAGCATAAACGGAATTAACCTTTACAACCGCCAAACCGATGATTTTAAACGCATTAAGCATTTCGGCTACGCAACAACCGACATCAAGCAAGACTTACAAGGCAATATGTGGTTTGCGACTGCCGGGCGCGGCATCTTCAAACTCAACACAAAAACCAACCAATGGGAAAATTATCGGCACCGGAACAGCAGCAAAAGAATCCCAAGCAATCAGGTTAACAACTTGGCAATCAGCGACAATGGCAATATCTGGGTGGCGACAAGCAATGGACTTTGCCTATTCGACCAACAAACAAATTCATTCATCAACTACCCGCTGAACATACCAAGCAACAACATAAAAAGCATTGTGGAAGATGAAAACCTACTATGGCTGACAACCACTCGCGGACTTGTGCTATTCAATCCATCGACAGGCGAAACGCAAATCTACAACCGCTCCGACGGCCTGCTCAGCGACGAATATCCATTTGGGTCGGCGCTAAAAGCAACCGACGGAAAAATATATTTGGGTACACAATACGGGTTTAACTCATTCAATCCCAACGATATACATCAAAATAGATTTATACCGCCAGTAGTGATAACAAGTATCGAAATCCATAATCGCGAGCTGAAAATTGATAGTAAAGGACAGCTGACCCAATCACCTTTTTCGATACCTGAAATCACGCTGTCACACACCGATAACGCATTCAGTATCAACTATTCAGCACTAAGCTATACCGCACCCGAGAAAAACCGGTACGCATATAAACTTGAAGGTTTTGACAAAGAATGGGATTTTGTTGGTCCACAAACCAAAACCACATACACCAACCTGCCTGCAGGCAGTTATGAGTTTAAAGTACGCGCTTGCAACAACAATGGCGTATGGAACAACACTGGCACTTCGCTAACAATCGTTATAAAACCTGCATTCCTTTTAAACACAGCATTCAAAATCCTATATTTTATTATTTTAACTCTGATAATCACATTGCTAATGCGATGGTGGGTTAATCGCTCTGAACGCAAACACTTGGAGCACATACGCGCAATTGAGCAAAGTAAAGAAGTGGAACTCTACAACGCAAAACTCCATTTATACAACACTATTGCCGGCAATATCCGAACTCCAGTTTCGCAAATAATTGAACCTGTTGAAAAAATCATGGCACAAAAAGACAAGTTACCAGACAACATTGTTTCCAACATTGAAAAAATTGAACATAACAGCAAACAACTACTATCGCTTGCTGAACAAATGAAGAAATTGAAAGATATGTGATTTTCAGCCATCAAACTATTATCAAAATCGCCATAAAACATTTGTAAATTTTATACTACTTTTGGCAAAAAACCGACCAATGGCAGACTTACAAACCATAAAAGCACCTATCAAGGCAGAACTTGAAAAATTCCAGTCGTTTTTTAAAGATTTTTTGCGAAGCAACACCCGCCTTCTCGACCTTGTGCTTTTCTATCTATACAAGCAGAAAGGCAAACAGATACGCCCAATGTTAGTTTTTCTGACAGCCAAACTTTATGGCGAAATAACCGGGCACACATATCGCGCGGCTGCACTTATCGAGATTATGCACACCGCCTCGCTTGTCCACGACGATGTGGTTGACGAAGCCGACAAACGACGCGGCTTTTGGTCGATAAACGCCATCTGGAAAAACAAAGTTGCAGTGTTGGTTGGCGACTATCTGCTGGCTCGCGGCTTGCAACTTTCGATAACCAACAACGAGTTGCAACAACTCAACATTATATCGCGCGCTGTGGGCGAAATGAGCGAGGGCGAACTATTGCAAATTGAAAAAGCTCGGCACCTTAATATCGACGAACAA
>CALBPW010000101.1 GCA_937899145.1 uncultured Bacteroidota bacterium | reverse complement strand
CGGCACTGCACACAAAAACAGGTTGCGTAGGAGTGCTTGCAACTAAAGGCACTTTTGATGGGCGATTGTACAAAGCCACAAGCCGGAAGTACGCCAAAAACACCAACATTGAAGTACAAATTGGCGACGGACTTGTTGAACTTGTCGAGTCAAACAAAATTGAAACCGGCGAAGCTACAGAACTACTGAAAAAATACGTGCTCCCAATGATAGAACATAATGCTGACCAAATTGTACTTGGCTGCACACACTATCCGTTTTTCAAATCACAAATCGAAAAAATCGCAGGCAGCGCAGTTAACGTTATCGACCCCGCTCCTGCCGTAGCAAAGCACATTGGCGAAGTTCTAAAAGAAAATGATTTGCAAACCGACAACCAAATTGGCAACGATTTATTTTTGTCATCATCATCAACAAACGCAATGAAATTATTGTTAGAAAACGTGCTCAAAATAAAAGTTGACGATGTGGAAATAACAAAAAACGGCGAAAAAACAAATGCAATACGCAGAAAAACAACAGAATAAGCCAAATACGCCAACAAAAAACAGCAACTTACAAATCAACTTAACAACAACTGATTTCTTATCGCCGAAATTTTTATATTTGCTGAAATTCATTTTTAGTTTTTACATTGAATTATGTTAATAATAAAGAAATTGTTTGCGGCAATATTTTCACTTTTAACAATTGCATCATCAGTTGCCGCACAAGATCAGCAAGATATTAGTATGATTCGTAAATATGCCGAAAACGCCTTTAACGGTAAGGATTACGAATTTGCTCTCGAAAACTATCTTCAACTATACAAATACGATAAAAACAACATCGACCTAAATTTCAAAATCGGGATTTGCTATACCGAAACAAATATTGATAAAGAAAAATCAATTCCGTTTCTTGAATATGTAGCAAGTTTTAACAACAAACCAATTCGCACATCGTACTATTTAGGTCGCGCCTACATGTACAACTACCGCTTTACCGAAGCGATTGAAGCCTTTTACGATTACAAAACAATTGGCGTTGACGAAGCCGAACTTTTAGAAACCGACCGCATGATTGAAATGTGCTACTACACCTTAGAGTTGATAAACGTGCCAAAAAATGTGACTTTTACTCGATTAGACACCACCATCAACACAAAATACGACGATATGCTACCCGTCGTAACTCCCGACAATTCAATGCTTTATTTCTCAAGCAACAGCAATTATATTAAAGAATACGAAGACTATATTTATAGCGGTTTTTATAGCGAAATGAAAAAAGGCGGCTGGCAAAGCGCACTGCAAATTCCCATTAGCAGTTACGACAATGAACATGTTGTAGGCGTAAGCAACGATGGTAACAAAATACTGATTTATGCCAATGGCGACTATGCCACACACGACATCAAAATATACAATCGCAAAGGCACAAAATTCACCAAGGCACAAGCATCAGAATTGCCTGCCGACATGAATACTGAAGATATAGAAATGGGAGCTTGCTTTTCGCCCGACGGCAACACCATATACTACGCAAGTAATAAACCCGGCGGCCGGGGCGGCCTTGACCTATACACAGCCAAAAAAGGACTTGACGGCAAATGGGGACCGTCAGAATTGATGACATCTGTCATCAATACCGAATATGACGAAAACTACCCGAGCCTTAGCGCTGACGGAAAAATCCTCTATTTCGCATCAAAAGGGCACTCTGGCATTGGCGGTTACGACATTTTCCGCTCGTACTACGACGAAACAACCAACTCATGGACAAACCCTATAAACATTGGATTTCCGATAAACACACCACTTGACAACACTAAAATATCCTTCACCGCCGACGGCAAAGTAGCCTATATGGCAGCCAAACGAAAAGAAGGCGTTGGCAACCTTGATGTTTACAGAATTGATTTTGGAGATGAAGAACAGCAACCATCATATTATATTGGTACAGTGCTGGTTGGCGAAAACGAAAGCACCGCTGTTGAACTTACCGACCAATTCTCAAAAGCCTACGCAACAGTTTACGACAAATTCGGAAACATTTATGCACAATGGGTTGTCGAAGATGGAAAATTCTTCGCATCACTTTTTCCCGGAAATTACAATCTGGAAGTAAAATTCGAAGGTCAAACTACTGGTTATAAAGAATCCATCAATATTAAAGAAGGCGATTGGATAGAAAAAACAATTATTTTGAAACCAGTAAAATAGTTGAATTATGAAAAAAATGTTAATACAGCTGCTACTTGCAGCTATTATGCTGCCAACAAGCGCAATAGCACAAGATGCACGGAAAGCCAATTTTCAGTTTAAACAAGAAAATTACCAATACGCACTAAAATTGTATCTTAATCTGTATAAAAAAGATACAGCGAACATTGATTACGCTTACGCCATTGGCATTTGCAAAACAAAAACCAACGCCGCACCAGCCGAAGCATTGCCATACCTAAAAAAAGCCGAAGAAAAATATGGGCAAGAGCCTGAATTCATGATTGCACTTGCAAAAGCATACTTCTACAATTACGATTTCACAAACGCGCGCGAGGCTTGCAAAAAAGCCGAACTAAAGCTAAAAGGCGATAAAGAGCTGAAAATGTTATTGTTATACATTGACAATGCTGAACGAATGACAAAAAAGCCTCTTGACGTAACCTTTGTAAATTTAGGGAAAGACATAAACAGCGCTATTGACGAGACAACACCAATTATGACACCTGCCGGCGATGCGCTTTTTTACACTACAAACCAAAAATTTGACAACGAAATTGAACTATACACAACCGACATTTACGCATCGTTTTCTGATATTGGCGATTTCAAAAAAGGTAGAATCTTATCACCCATTTGCTCTGTTGAAGACGAATTTGTAGCCGGCATATCATCCGATGGATTAACACTTTACTTCCAAATGGACGGATTAGAGGCCTACCAAGATTTGGCATCGACCGACATTGTAAAAAACTCAGTGAAAGGTAAAAACATATTGTCAGAAAACATCAACACCAAAGGATTAGAACAAGCCGCTTACCAGTTAGGCGACACACTATTCTTCTCAAGCACACGTCCGGGCGGAAAAGGCGGAATGGACATCTACTACTCGCTACGCTTACCCACAGGCGATTGGAGTTTACCCGAAAGTGTTAACAAAATAAATACCGAATACGACGAGTCGTACCCGATGGTATCGCCTGATGGTCGGAAATTCTACTTCTGCAGCAATGGCAAAAACTCAATGGGCGGATTCGACATTTTTGTGTGCGACATCAATCCAAAAACCCGCGAACTGTCAGAGCCACGCAACATTGGCTACCCCCTGAACGACGTTTACGACAATAAAACCATCACCTACACACCCGACGGCAACTACGCTTACGTATCGGCAATAAAACCCGAATCATTTGGCGGCTCCGATATTTACCGTGTCATTTTTAACGACAAAGACCCAATGGTGAAACTCTATTTAGTGAAAGTTGTTACCCAACAAGGCGAAGAAAAAATACCATTTGGCGAGGCCGGGAAAGATTTAAAAATAACCGTACAAACCAAAGGCTCAACCGTTTACGGCACATACATTTACAACCCCACAACAAGTCTGGTGAACGTGGCATTGCTGCCTGGCAGCTACACATTGCTGATTGAGGGTGATGGCATTGAGCCATATTCAACAAAACTAAATGTGCCAAACGCCCCTGGCAAAAAAATCAACAATATGAATGCCGTTGTAAAACCAAAAAAATAGCACTTTGGCACAACGCAAATACAATTGGCTTTTTTTTGATTTAGACGGCACCTTGTGGGATTTTGACAGCAATTCAGAATACACGCTGCACATACTTCTGCAACAATTCGCGCCAAATTTAGTAGCGCGCGAACAAGAATTTTTAGACGCATACCGCAAATACAACGATTTCCTTTGGGTTGAATATGGCGCAGGACGCATATCGAAAGAAGAACTACGTTGGAAACGCTTTTACGAAGTTTTTCTGCAATTTGAAATAGATGACAAATCGTTAGCCGTTGACTTTGGCGAAAAATACATTTCGCTATCGCCTTACCAGACACGCGTTGTTGAACATTCGTTTGATGTGCTCGATTATTTAAAATCGAAAGGCTATCACATGTATTTGTTAACAAATGGATTTACCGAAATTCAGCACATAAAAACCACACAATCGGGCCTTGCACCATATTTTGAAAAGGTGTTTACTTCCGACGAATCGGGCTACAAAAAACCGCACAAATTGGCGTTCGATTACGCAATTAAATACGTCAACGCTCGCAAACGCGAGAGCCTGATGATTGGCGACGAATGGCCTACCGACATACTTGGCGCGCACCAAGCTGGCATCGACCAAGTGTATTTCAATACTCGAAACCAAGTTGCTGATTGTCCTGTTACGTACGAGATTAAAAGTTTATTGGAATTGAAGGAGATATTGTGAAAAGAGAGTTCTTTTTTTAGAACTCTCTTGAATTTTGAAATGTTAGAAACAACTTTTTTCTTTTTAACATGCCACAATTACAAACAACATTGCAATTACAAATGATAATGCTTCTGTTTTCATTGTTTTTTGTTTTTTATGCATCTAATGTTATAACCACTAATATCTTCTGACAATTCAATGCAAGTGCGGTTGCTGTTATAGATGTTGAAAGTTACTAATCTTCCATTGGCTTTTGTTGTGCTCCAAAATATAGCAGACTCACCATAAGCCATCTGTTCAACTTGTGATAATTTACTTGGCAAAGCAGTGAATCCAGAAATATTTAAAAACGGGCTATCTATATTATCTTCCCAATGAAGATTTCCTTTTTCTTTTAGTTTAAGACTTGCTATTGAATCACTACCATGATCACTTAAATAGTTTAACAATTTTTTCCAATCGTTATTATTGGGCACGCGCCAGCCTTTAGGAGCAATATTACGCTCATCTAATGCCGCATAGCCATTATATAATAATCCATAAGTTGCTATTGTATCCAAATTTTCTGTATCATTATAGGAGCAATATGCACCACAATCAAATTTATCTAAATAATTTGTATCTCCAAAATCTCGGGAAGTAGGTGTGATCCGAGTATGCACTAAACTATCACCATTTTGATAGCGGGTAACTCTTAAATTTTCAGCCATCCATTCTTGATCGCCAATTATTATTGTTTTATAGATATTACCATCTATGTCAGTTACCATACCATAATTTTTCATTGGATTGAATTGTGCGGTTGTTCGTTCATTTAGTGGACTATATGGCATATTCTCTTCTTTTTCGCACGCTGCAATTACAAGCAACAATGCAAATGACAAAATTTTTGCTTTCATAGTATACGATTTCTTTTATGTTTGATTCAAAATTAACTATTTCAAATTTAAAATACGCTATTAATTTTCTTGTAAAATTAAATTGTTGCTATTCTCTGATTGCTTTATTTTTACTGTAAAATCAGCACCATATATTGTAGATGCAAAAAATAATATTGTTAATATAAGAAATATCTTGTTCATAATGAAATGGATTATATGTGAATAATAATTTTGTGATTTTTGTTTTATGCGATAATAGCCTTATTTGAAAATTAAGGACTATTACAATAAAACAATGATAAATTTATCATAACTAATAGTTTTGGTTTTGCTCAACTATTAGTTGCATATCGGTAGGAAAATAGAAAGGTGCAAGACTTTCTATTTTGCGTTCAACGGGAAGCCCGGAAAGAAAACCCGCTCAAAGCGTCATAGATAAACTCACACCAAAGCGAACTTCGATGATTTGAAAGACAGATTCTCTTTCAAGACGATTAAACGCATAATCCGACTTCAAAAGAAATTAAGTTTTCCGGGCTTTTTTCTTTGAACGCGAATAATAGTTAATGCTTTATTTATAGTAACTTGCTAAATCACATATTTGTAAACAATAATAAAAACGAAAGTATTATTTTAAATTTAATCTCAAATAATAAACAACGACAAAATCAGATTTTATTTCTCTTATATTTCCCCCCAAATCCTCCTAACCTCCACTGCCTCAGCAACATCGTGCACTCGCAATATTGCCGCGCCTGCTTGCAAGGCCAATGTATTAAGCACAGTTGTTCCATTTAGCGCCTTATCGGGAGCTATATCTAACAATTTATGAATCATCGATTTACGAGAAATACCAACAAGTATCGGTTTATCAAAAATTTTAAATTCCGACAAATGTGCAAATAGTTCATAATTCTGCTCCAATGTTTTCGAAAAGCCAAATCCCGGGTCAATTATAACATCGTGCACACCTAAATTGGTTAGTTGGCGTAACTTTTGCGACAATTCAGTCATCACTTCCGATGTAACATTTTTATAATCAGTAAATTGCTGCATTGTAGCAGGCGTGCCACGCATGTGTGTAAGCACGTATGGCACTTGCATACGCGCAATGGTGCTAAACATCTGCGCATCGTAACCACACGATATGTCGTTGATAATGTCAGCTCCGGCCGCCACCGCCATTTCTGCAATCTTACTGCGATAAGTATCTATCGAAATTATTACCTCGGGAAATTGCCTGCGCGCCGCAGCAAGCACAGGTTCAAGCCGTTGCCATTCTTCGCCAGCACTTATTTCGTCAGCCCCCGGCCGCGATGAGCACGCACCCAAATCAATCATATCAGCACCATTTTGTAATGCTTTATCAATCTGATTAACAGCTATTTCGACATTTTCACAACGACTATCGGCATAAAAACTATCGGGCGTAAGATTGACAATCGCCATAATTTTTGGAATATCAAAATTGATAAGTTTTCCTCTACAATTGATTGTTTTCATTTTATTATTTTTTTTTACAAAAGTAAACTTGAAAATTTGCACTAATGCAATAATTTAGTGCTTAAATTCTATTTTATAAAATTTGAACATAAACAATTATGAAAAAAATAATTTTATCAATTACAACAATAGTTATGGCAAACACAATTAATGCGCAAATACCTGACGGATACGAAGTCGCGCTCTGGAAAGATTTTAAACAAGCTGCCATAACCTACTCATTCGACGACGGTTTGAGCAGCCATGTGCCAACTGCGGCTCCGATACTTGAAAAATATGGCTATCGCGGCACTTTCAACTTGGTTACCGATTGGGTTACCGATTGGAACGGTTGGAAAACAATTTCAGAAGCAGGACACGAGATAGCGTCGCACACCGTTTCGCACCCAAATTTTAGCGAAGCCTGTGCCGAACAACAAGCCTACGAACTTGAAAAATCGAAGGTTTTGATTGAGCAAAATATTGGTAAAGAATGTGTTACAATGGTTTATCCATATTGCGTCCGGGGTGTCGATTCAATAGTTGCAAACTACTACATTGCCGCCCGCATTTGTTGTGAATCGTTCAGCTCGCCATCACCACAAAACATGTACGCCATTGCTTCACGTGGCATTGGCAGCGAAAGCAAATATTTGCGCACAGCCGATGATTTTAACAAATGGGCTGAATTGGCTGTTAAGGAAAACGGTTGGTGCGTCTATCTTATTCACGGCATCGACAACGATGGTGGATACTCCCC
>CALBPW010000100.1 GCA_937899145.1 uncultured Bacteroidota bacterium | reverse complement strand
GCTCCAAAAAGCAAATATAATGCATTTGATAATGCAAATACTCCAACACTAGATTTTATAAAAGAAAATTACCCAAATACGATTTTAGAGGCATCTGGTCAACCAGTTGGACTTCCAAAAGGACAAATGGGTACCAGTGAAGTAGGACATATGAATATTGGGGCAGGAAGAATTGTATATCAATCTCTTGAAATGATTAATAAGTCTATAGAAACAGGAGAGTTCTTCACAAATGAAAATATCTTAAAAGTAATTAACCATGTAAAAGAAAATAATTCGAAATTACATTTAATGGGATTAATTAGTGATGGAGGAATTCACTCCCATACATCCCATTTATTAGCAATTATTGATATGTGTAAACAAAATGGAATTAAAGAAATCTATTTCCATTTGTTTACAGATGGACGTGACACTGGAGTACATACTGCTCAAGAATGGATTAAAAAACTAGAAGATAAAATTGATGAAACAAAGATGGGAAGAATCACTACAATTTCTGGTAGATACTATGCAATGGATCGTGATAATAATTATGATAGGTTAAAATTAGCATATGATGCAATTTGCTATGGTATCGGAGAACATTATGACTCCGTAAAAGAAGTATTTGAAGATCAGTATGGAAAAGATATTACCGATGAGTTTATTTTACCGAGTGTATTAGACGAAGGAAAGTTAGCAGATAATGATGGAATTATTGTATGGAATTATCGACCAGATAGATTAAGAGAAATGTTCACAGCTATTACAAATCCAGATGCATCTCCAATGGAGACCACAAAATATAATAATATCAAGTTTGTATCCATGATGCCAATTAATGAAACAGTAAAAGGATTAACTGCTTTTGAACATCAAGAGATAACAAATGGTTTAGGAGAATATCTATCAAACTTAGGATTATCTCAACTAAGAATTGCAGAAACAGAAAAGTACGCACATGTAACCCATTTCTTTGATGGAGATAAAGATTTAGAATTAAAAGGAGCAAAGCAAATCTTAATACCATCTCCTAAAGTTGCAACCTATGACCTAAAACCAGAAATGAGTGCAGAGGAGATTACGGATAACTTACTAGCGGAATTAGATAAAGATTATTTAGACTTCGTAGTATTAAACTATGCTAATGGAGATATGGTAGGACATACAGGAGTTTATGATGCAGCCGTAACTGCCGTTGAATTCATGGATAAATGTATTAAAAGAGTATATGATAAGATTGAAGAGATCGGTGGCTGTATGATTATTACAGCAGATCATGGAAACTGTGATGTAATGGTAAATGAAGATGGGACAATTTGCACAACGCATACAACCAATCCGGTACCATTCTATTTAACAAAAAAAGGAATTGAGTTAAAAGAAGAAGGAAAACTTGCGGATATAGCGCCAACTATTTTAACATTAATGGAATTGCCAATCCCAGTAGAAATTAATGGAGATTCCCTAATAAAAGGAAAGGAATAAGGTAGTAAGGAACTACCTTTTTTTTGATAAAATATAGTATAATAAAAAAGAGGTGAGAATATGATCACATACGTAGAAAATATAAAAAATGTAAAAGAATATAATAAACTATCAGAAGCTGTAGGATGGGGAAAAAGAAGAGAGGAAGAAATTAAAAACGCACAAGAAAAAACATTATTCTCTATTTCTGCTTATGATTCTGGTGAAATCGTTGGATATGGTAGAGTCGTAGGAGATGAAACAATGTTTCTATATATACAAGATGTGATGGTTGATCCAGATTATCAAAATCAAAAAATAGGAACCAATATCATGGAAAAACTCATGGAAAAAGCAGAAGAATATAAAAGAATTTATCCCGAAGTAAGAATCTATGTGGGACCAGATTATGGAAAAGAAAATTTCTATCGTAAATTTGGTTTCATTACAAGAAAAGAAGCACATTTGGGAGATGGAATGATTTGGAAACCACAACCCAAAGAATCAAAATTATGGAATTGGGAAGATGAAATCGATCCAAAAGAACTAGAAGAAGTAATGGACATTCTAGATCATGATGGAGTAATTATTTTTCCAACTGATACAGTATATGGATTAGCATGCAATTGTTTTAGTACAAAAGCAATCGAAAAAATATTTGAAATCAAACAAAGAGCAAAATATAAACCAATTAGTGTATTAACAGATTCTGTGGAAAAAATAAATATGGTTGCAACAATATCGGAAAAAGAACAAGCTTTAGTGGAAAAATATATGCCAGGAGCATTAACCATTGTAATGGATAAAAAGGAACATGTTCCAGATATCTTAACAGCATCTCTTCCAACCGTAGGAGTAAGAATACCAAATAATCATATAGCACTAACAATATTAAAGAATTATCCATATCCTTTAGCAACCACTTCTGCAAATGAGTCCGGAGAAGAAGCAGGAGTAGATGTACAAGATTTTATTACCTACTTCGACGGGAAAGTAGATGCCATTATTGATGGAGGAACAACTGATATACAAGTAGCATCTACCATTATAAGGGTAGAAAATGATCAGATAACAACAATTCGAGAAGGAAGTATCAAAATAGAAGAATAATATTTTAGATAGAGTATAAATATGCTATAATATAAATGATTATAGTAGGTGATAAGATGACAGAGAATAAACAAAAGACAGAACAAGCATTAGAAAACAAATGCCCATCATGTACAGCATCCATGAAATTCAAACCAAAATTAGGAAAGTTTAAATGCGATTATTGTGGAAGTGAATTTACTCTTGAAGAATTAAAAAAATACAATGATAATGCTGCAACCGATGAGAAGAATAAGAAAAAAGAGAATCAAAAAGTAGTAGACAAATACGACGGGTATATATCATACAAATGTGAAAGCTGTGGAGCAGAAATTGTAGCGGACGAAGCAACTGCTGCAACTTTTTGCGTTTATTGTGGAAATACTGCTATCTTACAAAGTAAATTATCAGGAGAGTTTACTCCTAGTAGAATCATTCCTTTTAAAAAAGAAAAAGATATGGCAGTAGATGCCTTTAAAGGATTATCCAAAGGAAGACCTTTAATGCCAAAAGATTTTAATAATGAAAAAAATATTGAAAAAATCAAAGGAGTATACATACCATTCTGGCTATATGATGTAAAAGTATCTGGAGATGTTAATATGAATGGAACGATTGTAACGCATTGGTCAAGTGGAGATACTCGTTATACAAAAACAGATACCTACAAAGTGGTACGTGGAGGAGATATGGAATATCATAGTATTCCAGTAGATGGTTCCACACACTTTGACAATGATATTATGAATACCTTAGAACCATTCAATTATGAAGATTTGATTCCTTATAATCATGCATATCTTTCGGGTTTTTATGCAGAAAAGTATGATGAAGAAGGAGATTCTGTATTGAAAGAAGTAAGTGAAAGAGCAATTAATTCAACAAAGACCTATCTTCAAAATGATGCAAAACAATATACAACAAAAGTAATCTCATCCAACACTTTATCAGCAGAAGAGATAGATAAAGAATATGTCATGTTACCAGTATGGATGGTAAATATAAAATATAACAATAAGATGCATATTTTTGCAATGAATGGACAAACAGGAGAATTTATTGGAAATATTCCAATTGATAAGAAAAAAGCAGTTCTTTATACCATTCTTATATTTGTAATTTCTGCTATAATCCTTTCGGTATTAAGCTATTTAATCTATAAAGGAGGTGTGTAATATGAAGAAGAAATTATTGTTATTAATCCTTCCAATTCTTTTTCTATTCAATACAACTCCTGTATTGGCAGAACAACCAACATTATGTGATAGAGCCGAGATGGAAAACTATGGAGTGAATAAAAAATGGGAAATTACAAATAGTAATATAAACAATGTAAAAATAACTCCATGTGTAGATGCAAGTGAAAAAATATATGATTTCCAAAATGTATTAACAGAAGAAGAAAAAGAACAACTAAAAAGCATGATTGAGGATTATATTGATAAAACACAAATGGATTTAGTCATCGTTATTGATAGAATTCCTTATTCGATGGATGAAACCAATGAAGTTTTTGCAGCAGACTTTTATGACTACAATGACTTTGGAATCGATTTCGAAAATTATAGTGGAACATTACTATTAAGAAATACATATGAACAAGATCCATATTATGATATTTATACATTTGGAGAAGCACAATTATACTATGATTATGATAGACTTCAAATTATACTAGATGGCATATATGATGATCTGCATCAAGGAAACTATTTGACAGGATTCACAGAGTTTATTGATTATTTAGATGATTATTATGATAGTGGATATGGATTAAATAATTATTCCATTGATGAAAATGGATTTTTAGTAAAAAATTACCAATATCCTGCATTCATTATATTTGGATTATCTTTATTAATTACGATTGTAACAATGTCTGTTTTAGTAAAGAAAAACAAAATGGTTATGAAAGCAACACAAGCGGAAGAGTACTTAGATCAAAAATCCATTCATATTACGAATAGACAAGATCAGTTCTTAACAACTCATACGTCTAGTTATACCGTTTCATCAAGTAGTGGAGGTTCTGGTGGGCATCATTCTAGTTCTGGATCTTCTGGCGGAGGACATTCCAGTGGTGGAGGACGTCACGGATAAAAAATGAAATTATTTCATATAATTTTCACAATTGAAGTATATATTTAAAATGTAATTATAAATGAGGTGATCAAATGGAAGAAGAAAAAGAAAAGAAAGAAGAAAAGAAAAAAGACAACAAAGAAGAGAAAAAAAAGAAAGGCGGAAAAGCCATATATGTCATTATATGTCTTTTCATTCTAGTAGTATTTGGAGCATTTATCATTGCTTTAAATAATATTGGATTATTAAATATTAATACCTTAGAAGGAGTATCAAACAACAAAAAAGTAACCCTTCAATATACCGATACAAACAAGAAAACAACAGAAGGAGTTTACATGACAGACGTATCGGATGTAGTAGAAGAAGTAATGCCCTCTATTGTAGCAATTACAAGTAAAACACTAGTAAATTCCGGAAGTTATGGTCCAAGTTTCTTTGGACAGGAGCAATACAGTGAAGGAGCAGGATCTGGAATTATTATTAGTCAAACAGATACGGAATTACTAATATTAACAAACAATCATGTAATTGAAGGAGCAGAAGAATTATCAGTACAATTCATTAATGGTAAAAGTGCAGATGCAACCGTAAAAGGAACATCTGATCGTAAGGATGTTGCAGTAATATCTGTAAAATTATCCAATCTTGATAAAGAAACACAAGAAGCCATTCGTATTGCAACAATTGGAGATAGTTCGGAATTAAAAGTTGGAAATGGAATTATTGCAATTGGAAATGCATTAGGATATGGACAATCTGTTACAACAGGTGTAGTAAGTGCCCTAGATAGAGAAGTAACCATTGATGATATAACAACTAAAATGATTCAAATTGATGCAGCAATTAATGGTGGAAATAGTGGAGGAGCTTTATTAAACAGTGCAGGAGAAGTTGTAGGAATTAATTCTGCAAAATACTCATCAGGTGGATCAAGCTATTCTGCTAGTATCGAAGGAATGGGATTTGCTATTCCAATTAGTGATGTAAAAGATATTGTGGAAACCTTAATGAATGGTGAAAATGATACGAGTGATGCAACTATCGGTATTGAAGGTGTAATGGTAACGAATGGTGCCTATAATATGCCAAATGGCTTCTATATTTCAAAAGTAGTAGATGGAAGTGGGGCTGATAAAGCAGGATTAGAAATTGGAAACATTATCACGAAAATTGAAGGAAAAAATGTAGAAAGTCTAACCGATATTAAAGATGTTTTATATTCTAAGAAAAAAGGAGATAAAATCACTTTAACAGTTGCATATGCAAATAAAAAGACATATAGCGAAAAAGAAGTAAAAGTAACATTATCATAAAAAGAAGAAAAATCTTCTTTTTTTATGATAAAATTTTATTAGGAGGATACAATGGAAGAAGAAATATTTAAAAAATGTATTTTTATCAAAGAAAAATATAGTAAATATGGTTTTAAAAAAGAAAAAGATTCTTATATATATAAAAAAGAAATCTTAGATGGATCTTTTGAAATTGTTTTATCAATTAAAGAAAATCATCTAACAGGAAAAATTATAGAAAAAGAATTTGACGAAGAGTATATAAATTTCCGTATTGAAAATCAAATTGGAGAATTTGTAAGTAGTATTCGTGAAGAATATGTATCTCTTCTAAAAGATGTAAAAGAAAAATGCACAATCGAAAATAATTTTATTTCCAAACAAGCAAATCGCATCAGTAACCATATAAAAGAAATATATAAAGTAAGTCCTGAATATCTATGGGATGATGATAGTAATGCTGTATTCCGTAATAATGATAATAAAAAATGGTTTGGAATTGTTATGTATATTAACAAAAATAAAATTTCCAAAGAAAATAAAAAAGTAGAAGTGATGAATGTAAAATTACCACCAGAATTAATAGAAAAATTATTAAAAGAAAAAGGATTTTATCCTGCTTATCATATGCAAAAGAAATATTGGATAACATTCACATTAGATGATTCCATCGATGATAAAAAATTAGAAGAATTAATTGATATGAGTTATCAGTATACCATTGAAACAAAAGACTGGGTAATTCCTGCAAATCCAAAATATTGGGATATTATTCATTGCTTTGAAAATGTCAAAAGAATTGAATGGAAACAAATTGATAAAGTTGCAGTAGGAGACTATGTATATATTTATGTAGGACAACCATATGCTTGTTTGATGTATCAATGTAAAGTAACAAAGAAAGATATTCGATCGGTATATCCTGGCATAGAAAAATGTATGGAGATAGAACTAGTAAAACATTATAAACAAGAAGAATATCCATTTGAAAAACTAAAGAAATATGATCTAAGAGCAATTAGAGGACCTAGAAGAATGCCACAAAAATTATTAAATATTTTAAATAAATCGTAATTTCACATTTATTTCACAATATATACAATTTTTTTTCATAAAGAAATGATAAAACTATAGCTATAAGGAGAAAATAATAGGAAAGGAAGGATACAATGAAAAGAAAAACAAAAAATATTATTATGATTGTAGTACTGGTAGTAATGCTTGGACTATTAGGATTCACTATATATTTTAAGAATACAAATACAAGTTCAAACAATCAAATGTCAGAAATGGGAGAAAGAATGACTCCACCAGATGGGGAAAGTAGAGAAATGGGAGAACCACCAGAAATGCAACAAGAAGCAAATGAAACGACTACGAAGACAGATGGCTCATCAAGTAAAACAAAAAAAGAAAAATCAAGTGGAGAGAGTAGTGATAGAAAAACTCCACCAGAAAAGCCAGATGGAGAAAATAATGAGATGGGAGAGCCACCAGAAAAGCCAGCCGGAGAGAATAATGAGATGGGAGAGCCACCAGAAATGCCAAATGGAGAAAATAATGAGATGGGAGAACCACCAGAAATGCCAAATGGAGAAATGGGTACTCCTCCAGGACAAACAACAAATTCAACAACACCAATTATTTTCTATATCTTATTTGGAGTAGAAGGATTGATTATCTCATCAATCATTGTATATCTAATAATGTCTAGAATGAACAAAAAGACTTTAAAAGAAGTGTTTAAAAGTACAGACAAAGGAATTATTTATGGACTATTAGTATTAATATTGACAGGAGTAATTACTTTTGTAAGTCCATTATTTAATTTCAGTCATACAAGTAGGGACAGTACAATGAATCAACAAGATACTTCAAATATAACCTATAATTCAGCAAAAGAAATAACAAAAGATGAAAATATTACAGAAGGAACCTTTACCTCAGAAACAGCCGATGAAAATGCAATATTAATAAATGGAGAAGTATCTTCTACCATCGAGAATGTTACTGTTACAAAAACAGGAGATTCCTCTGGCGGAGACAATACAAGTTTCTATGGAACAAACTCTGCAATCCTTGCAAAAGGAGGAGCAAATGTAGTAATAAAAAATGCAACGATTGAGACCAACGCAACAGGAGCAAATGGAGTATTTAGTTATGGTGGAAGTGCTAAAACAAATAATGCAAGTAGTGATGGAACAACAATCACAATAAGTGATTCAAAAATAACAACTACAAAAGACAATGCCGGAGGTATTATGACAACAGGAGGAGGAACAACGATTGCAAAGAATTTAACCATTAATACAGCCGGAACATCCTCTGCCGCAATCAGAAGCGATAGAGGAGGTGGCACTGTTGATGTAAATGGAGGAACATATAAAACAACAGGTCAAGGATCTCCTTCTATTTATTCAACAGCAGATATTACAGTTAAGAATGCAACATTAGAAGCAACTGCATCTGAAGGAGTAGTAATTGAAGGAAAGAACAGTGTAACACTAGAAAATGTAGAACTTACTGACAATAATACAAAATTAAATGGAAAGTCTACTACGTATAAAAATATTTTCTTATATCAATCTATGTCAGGAGATGCTAGTGAAGGAACTGCAACATTCACAGCCAAAAATTCAACTATTACAACAAAAAAAGGAGATAGTTTTTATGTAACCAATACAACAGCAACCATCTCTTTAGAAAATAACTCTATAAAAAACGAAGATAGCGAAGGAAACTTCCTAAGAGTACAAAAAGATTCATGGGGAAATTCCGGAAGTAATGGAGGAAATGTAACGCTTACCTTAAAAAAACAAACAGCAGAAGGAAATATTGTAATAGATGAAATATCAACATTAATAATGCAAATAACATCTAAATCTTCATATACAGGAACGATAAATGGAAATGATACAGCAAAAAGTATAAAACTAACGCTTGATAAGAATTCAACAATCACTCTAACAGGAGATAGTTATGTTACAGAATTAGAAGATGCAGATGAAACTTATTCCAATATTAACTTTAATGGATATAAATTATATGTAAATGGAAAAGCTATTAATAAATAGCTTTTTTATGTTATACTAAAAACGGTGATTACATGGAAATAATAGTCGGAAAGTACAGTGGTTTTTGTAATGGAGTAAGGTTCACCGTAGAAGAAGCTGAAAAAGCCTTGAACAAAGAAAAAACAATCTATTGTTTAGGAGAAATTGTACACAATGAAAGAGTAATAGAAGATCTAGAAAAAAAAGGAATGAAAACCATCTCTAATATAGAAGATGCTCCAAATGATGAAACAGTAATAATAAGAGCGCATGGAGAAATAAAAGATACCTATGACAAAGCAGAAGCAAAAGGAATTGAATTACTAGATCTAACCTGTGGAAAGATAAAGACAATTCGCATAAAAATATCCCGTCAAAAAGAAGATTCTTTTATCATTATTGTTGGAAAAAAGAATCATCCAGAAACTCTCGGTGTACAAAGTTTTTCAGGAGGAAATTCTTATATCTTAGAAAACGAAGAAGATATAGAAGAATGTAAAGAAAAACATTTGACGTCAAAGAAAAATAAAATCTATATTGTATCACAAACAACCTTTAATAGTAATAAATTTGATAAATTGGTAGAAGAAATAAAAAAACAATTTAAGGGAGAAATAATAGTAGATAAGACAATTTGTGATGCGACAAGCAAACGTCAAGAAGAAACAAATGAATTGTCAAAAAATGTAGATACAATGATAATCGTTGGAGGTAAAAAAAGCTCTAATACAAAGGAATTAGAAGTAATTTCACAAAAGAATTGTAAAAATGTCTATCTAGTACAAGATGCAAAAGATTTAGAAGGAATAAGGATAGAAAATGATGCGAAAGTAGGAATCATGGGAGGTGCATCTACTCCAGAAATTGCTGTACAAGAAATAATAGATTATTTGAAAGAAGGAAAATAAATGATCGTAGAATATGAAGAAAAGTATTTAGAAGATGTAAAAGATTTATTAGTAGAATTAGAAGAATATCTAGTGGAAATAGATGAAGATCATCTTGATCAAATACATGAAGATTATCGTGAAAAAATGGCAGAACTTGATTTAAGAGAAGTAGAAGAAAAAAATGGAAAATGCTTCTTAATGGTAGAAAACAACAAAGTAATTGCTCTTATTATGGGAATTATTCGAAAATATGATGAATACGATTATTTAGATTATAAATGCCCAAAAGCAGGAGAAGTAACAGAATTAATTGTTTCAAAAGACGCAAGAGGAAAAGGAATTGGAAACAAGTTAATGAATAAGATGGAAGAATATTTTAAACAATGTAATTGTAAATATGCAGTAATTGATGTATTCGCATATAATGAAAAAGCTATAAAGTTCTATGATAGAGAGGGATATCACAATCGTATGCATACCGTGATTAAAAACATTGAAACAGTAGAGTAAATCTGCTGTTTTTTTGAAAAAAGTGTTGACATTATTAGGATTTTCGGTATAATTAAATGTGTCTACTTTATTTAGTCGACCTTTGCTATCGGAAAGGCGAGGTTGATTAAAGTATATGCGGATGTAGTTTAATGGTAGAACCTCAGCCTTCCAAGCTGACTACGGGAGTTCGATTCTCCTCATCCGCTCCATTTAAAATCAAAGTACGTCAGAAATGATGTACTTTTTATTTTCTAAAGTGTTTTCTTTTGTGAAAGGAGGCACTTTTTTCTATAAAAGTAAAACTATTACAAGAACTAAACCCAAGTTCAAAAACTTTAAAAGCTATTAGTTCTACTCATCCATATAAAATGCAAATAACTAGTGGAAAAATAAATGTATTAGAACCTACTAATATTGAAACAGTTATTCCAATTAAATATTTATTATTTTATAAAACAAAAATAATAGAGTTTTATGAATATCCAGAAGATCATATTAAGGGAAATAATTTTATAAATCATAAAACAAAAGAAACTTTTAATAGTAATGAAATTAAAAAATATATTAATAATTACTAAACTTCATTCTAGAGTCATTGACAAAATAATTTAAAATAATAATATATATAACCAATGAAAGAGATATTCTCTAGAAAGAGAGGTACATCTATGATTAAAAGACAATCTATATATAATTTAAGATTTATTAAGAGAATGAAGTATTGGTTTTCTATCGGTGCTTTATTCTCTTTTTTTAATAGAAAGAGAGGTATTATAAGTGAATAATAAAGTTGCTATATATGTAAGAGTATCAACTGATGAACAAAGAGATAATGGATATTCTATTGATTCACAACTTCGTATGTTAAAAGAATATGCTGACAAAAATAACTATAATATAGTTGGAATATATAATGATGCTGGATACTCTGGTAAAAACTTAATGAGACCTGAAATGCAAAGATTACTAAAAGATATTGAAGATGGTAAAATTGATATTCTTCTAGCTATTAAAACAGATAGATTAACAAGAGATGGTTATGATGGATATTGGCTATTACATCAATGTGATAAATATAATGTAAGAATTGAATTAACACTAGAACCTTTTGATATATCAACTGCAAATGGTGAAATGATGTTTGGACTTAATCTAGCATTTGGTCAAAGAGAAAGAAAAGAAATAAGTGCAAGAACAAAAAGAGGATTAGAACAAATGGCTATTGAACATAAACATCCTGCTAAACCACCTTATGGATATACTAGAGATCCTATAACTAAACATTTAGAAATAGATCCAGTTGAAGCAGAAGTAGTTAAAGATATATTCGATATGTCAGTTATGGGAATACCTTATAGACAAATAGCAGAAAAAATGAGACAAGAAAATAGATATTTAAAAACTGGTAAATGGTCTGATTCTAGAGTTTGTAAAATATTAGATAATGAAATATATATAGGTACATTTATATTTGGAAAATATAATCGTAAAAAAGAAGAACAATTAACTATTGAAAATTATTGTGAACCAATTATAACTAAAGAGATATGGAATAAATCAAGAAAACAAATAAAAAGGAATTGTCATGAAAATTATGGTAAGCATACACATATATTTTCTAATCTAGTTATATGCCCACATTGTAAGAATATATTAAGTTCTACATTTTCACATAAGAAAACAAAAGATGGATATCAAGACTATTACTTTCTTGTATGTAAAAATAAGAAATGTATAGGCAAAGGACTACACTATAGTTGTGATAGATTAGAAAGAACTTTATCTAAGCTATTAAATGAATTAATAATCTATATGACTGAAAATCCAGAAAACATTGTTAAGCCGAAAGTAGATACAAACAAAGATTTTGAGAATATAGAAAAAGCTATTAACAAGTTAAAACAGCAAGAAGAAAAATTAGTAGAATTATATCTATCTAGTAGTTTAGATGTTGATACAATAAATAAGAAAAACGAAATGATAAAAAATGAGATTAATGAGCTAGAAAAGAAAAAACAAGAATTAAATTATGAAGAACCAATAGAGGTAAAAATAGAACTATTAAATAACTTTAGTAATACAAATTTAAATACTTATTTTATGAACAAAGAATTACCAATATATCAAAAATGGTTAAAACTAGATCCTGAAACTAAAAAACTAATATTGCATAAGTTTATTAGACAAATTGAAATATCTAGAGATGAAGAATACTTTATTGATATTACTAATATAAAATTTGAAAAACAATATTTTAATGAAAATGCTGATGAATTTTTAAATGATTTGATGTTATCTTTAAGAGAAAACTATAAAGGTTTTGAATATAAACAAATAAAAGATATGAACACATTACTAACATTATATGAAAACTATAATACAATAAGTGTAGAAGATTATTTAAATAACAATAATAATATACATGAAGATCATAAAGAAATAATCAACAATCTAGTATCTAATCAAGGTGTATTAGTTGGTGCAATTATAATAGATAATAAATTTGTTGATGAATTATTATTTATTCCAAAATAAGAATTTATTTTGTTTTATCGTATTTATCAAAAGAACTTAACATGAATTAAGTTCTTTTTTATATAACCATAATTATATAAGTTTTAAATGTTGTTGTGATAAAAATATGACATAAAATAAACCATATTAATTTGGCTTAAAATAAAACTAAACTAATTATAATATGACATAGTATATGTTACATTTTGCAAGTGCAAAATAAGTTTTGATATCACATAAAATTCTTATAAAAAAAGGCTTTATATGTGTAAGGATATCAAACTCTTATGCTCTTACTAAATAATTAAAAAAATAATAAGTTTTTATGGTCAAAACATAACCATATTATGACATACAAAAAGTAGGATATTTTTTATCCTACTTGAACGTAATATCTTAATCTTACGATTATTTTAAAATATAATTTTTCTTCTTTTTTATCATTATATTGGCAATAGAACTTACAAATAGTATAATTGTTATAATTATTAAAGAAATGCCTGTTCCTGTATTCGGATTTTTTAATGTGTCTGGTACTGATAATTCTTCATTTATTTTTAGGGTGGTTTCTCGAGCATTTACATCTATTTCACCATTATGAATACTTGAATAAAGTTTGTATTCTCCTTTTGCTCTTGTAGGAATAAATATATCAAACGATAATTCTTTTTTAGAGTTAGAATCTATATAATCTATATTCCAATAAATTTCATTTTTTTCAGAATTAAGTATTCCATTATCACTTATTGTATCTTCAATGACTTCCAATTCTTCTGGTATTACAATTTTTATTTCATTATTACCCGAAGAGGCGGTTCCATCATTACTAAATATTATTTTATAATTAACACGATTGTTTGATTTTGTTTCATATTTATATGTATTTTCTATTTTATTATCAATTTTTAGCTCTATACTACCTTTTTCATTTGGAATAAATTTGTCATAAGATGGATAATTCTGCATTAATTCACTCAAATTATTATTAACAATATATTGTTCATAATTAATCGATTTATCATATTTATAAAATGTGTTTCCAGTAGATGTGATAATAATTTGTTTATTATCAATATTTTCATCTCGATCTTTATAATTAAAAATCAAGGAAACATTAGCAAGAACTATCATTTCATCCCTTTTATATCCGACTGGTGCTCTTTTTTCTACTATCTTTAAAGGAATTAAAAAATCAATTACAATTGAACTATCCCAATAAGTATTATTGTTTTCGTCAATCCATTGAGTGCAGATGGAATTATTATTTGTATAATTTATATCACTTCGTATTATGGTGTAATCGTTATATGAATTTATATAGTCATATAAATCTTTTATACTTTGTGGCAATAAATTATATAATTCTACTGTATTTACATTAGAAAAACTTTTTATTTCATAATAACTAGATGTATCATCATAATTCTGTATAGTTTCAAAAATATAATTATTATTAAGAAAACTTAAAGTAAATTCAGCATTTTTCAATGATTCATTCGTAGAAATATCTATTTTTTTAAATTCATATATTAATCCATATCCTGATGATGTTGGAATTGTTTTTATATCGCATGTAAAAGCATTAACTTTAAATGGCATAAACATCATAAATAATAAAATTGGTAATATTAATTTTTTCATACTTTACACATCCAATCATTTATCCTTTATACCTCAATTATATATATATATATATATATGAAAAGCAACTTTTTCTATATTTGTATGCTGTTAAAAGTGTAAAGTAAATGAACGCAATATTACTAATATTCCGAAAAATGATAAAACATCTATAATGGGTATTGACATTAATTTGTATCCATACTTATGTCCTAAAATGGCCTAATATAATCCAAAATTATCAATTATTTTGTGATAAAAAAACAAAGAGCATAAGAGATTTTCCCTTAAACTATTCAAAAGCCTTATTTCATAAGTCATCTTCATAGGGAAAAGCTTATTTTGCACATGCAAAATTAATCCAAAGTTTTGAATTATTTCGTTCCCTATATATTACTATAATTCCAATAACTATATAATATTAATATAGGGAAAATTGTGGATATAACCATGGCCTTTAAAAAAATTATATATTATTAGTCAAACTATTAAAAAATGTAGTATAATATATTTATCAAAAGAAAATATTTTGGCTTACTTTGAACGTATAGCGCTCCATTAGATAATTCTGTTCGAATTATTCGGACATTAAATAGAAATCAATCCCAAAAGGATTGATTTTTTTGTTGTTATTGTAAAGAAATGGTGTAATGGGGTACGATTAATAAGGATTTTACTTGGAGAACAAGAAGAAAAATTACTTTAGTTATGTAAATTTAATGAGTTAATTGTTATCTATTATGATGAATTAAGTGAGTTAAAAGGCAAACAAAAAAATCTCAATATTTTTGATAAAGATATTCAAAAAAAACAATTTTAAGACTATGTGACTAAAATTGTCTTTTTTGGTATTATTATCTTTGTCTTTTTCCGTTACTAGCAGATTTTTCATAATCTCTGCATAAATTATTTCCTCTTGGAATGACACCATCAACTATTTGAAAATTGTCGCAATCATAAATAAATCTAAAACCAATTGGGTTATCTAAATACCATTGTGAATCGTGAACCACCTTCCCTTTTACCTGTCCACGATGACCTGCAATGTTGCATTACGATAGAACTTTAGTTCATCTTGAATATTTATTGTTGTTGCCAACGATTACTTTTTATGTTCCCCCATTCTCATTTGCTTTATTTAGAGTATTTAAGTATTCTGTCAACTGTTCTCAAACGGAAGAAGCAATATGATGCTTTGTACTATATAATTCTTATTCCTTAAGATTGACAGTTCCGATAATTTTTTATCAATATCATCGACAAAGGCTACCACTTTGTAATTAGAACCGCTGTCCTCCTCAAGTGCCACTTTTGCCGATTGCGCATTGCGGTCGGTTCCGTAAACAATGACATTGCGAGTTTTTAGCGTTGAACGGAACTCAAAAAATATCGACTTTACTAACCAACGCAGCGAAATCATGAAAAACATTGTGGTTAGAAATTCGATGATGACAATCGACATTGGCACAATAAATGCTTCGGTCAGCCCGCCATAGTAGCACACTACGTTGATGAGCGATATTACAATGCTGCCCGTCGCAGTGGTGATGATAATGCGACGGGCATCATTCAATCCGGTGTAGCGAATTATGCCTGCAAATGTCTTGAATATCAAGAAGCTGACAAATCTGACACCAACAACAAGTTGAACTATTTGTGTAAGTTCACCGATTTTTTCGTTTTCAGGAATTTCAAAATTGAAACGCAACAGATAGGCTATTATGATAGACGCGGTGCTGATGAAAATGTCGATTATTAAGACAATCCAACGTGGCGCGTATTTTTTACTGAAAATAAACATTTTACATTTCTTTTGAACCGCAAATTTAAAAAAAACACCTTTGGTTAATGTTGTTGTGCTCCATTTTTTGATATTGGCGGTCGGGGTATTAGGTATTGGGTGTTAAATTCTTAAACTTTAAACCTTCCAAACAGCATAGTGTCTCAATCTTCCAGCCTTCACTTAATCAACGTCTTATAGATATTGTACCTTTCAATAATATCGCGAACAAAATTGTGGGTTTCTTCGCCTCGACAATAGCCTGAGCGGACAATTTCAGGGTTGTAGTAGAGTTTGTCAGATTTATGACGAAGGAAGAAATCGACATTGGAGGCTCCGTCCCAAATGTCAGGATTGCCGCCATTGACGCGGGCTACACGGCGCGCGTCTAAAATATGCCCTAAACCGATATTGTACGATGCCAAGATGAATTTTATGCGTTCTTCATCATCGGCAACGGAGTCTTTAAGTTGCCTGTTGAGCCACTTGATGAACTTAACGCCCGTTTTGATGTTGGCTTCTGGCGTTGCTGTAGAGTCAATGCCAAAGCGTGCGGCTGTTTCGGGCATTAGCTGCATCAGTCCAAAGGCGCCGCACCACGAGCGGGCATCGGCATTAAACCGCGATTCTTGATAAATGAGCGATGCCAACAATCGCCAATCCCAATCAATTTGTTTGCTATACTTTTTTATGGCATCGTCGTACTTTGATATTGAGCCTCCGCGGAACGACTGGTACGGACTTTGTGCGCGAGTAAGTGTCTTTGGGTCTTTGAAATACTTTTTGTAAAGCACAATATGAAAAGCCGAATTTTTCATTCCGGCAATCCAATTGTTCACTGTGTCAAGCAGCGTCGGGTTGTCTTTGCTGACTGCCCAAGCCATATTTTGCGGGAACGACACCGCCGTACTTATATCAAGCATTGGATAGTACGTTTGATTAATCATAGCCACATCTTCGTCGGTAACGCAATAGTCGATTTCGCCCTTTGCGACTTGTTCGATAAGTTGCTCTGAATCAATATTTTCAACCTCGATAATATCTATTGTGTCGCCTATTTCCGATTCGATATTACGCAAGCGCGCTGCGTAAGCCGAATTTTTAACCACATAGATGGTTTTGCCTGCCATATCAAGTATCGATTTTATCTGTTTTTCGCCTTTGTAATTGCGATTGTTGCGTATGCGTTGGCGTTCGGATAGTTGCACAAGCACTTGTCGCGTCTGAGTTATTGGTGTTGTAAAGGCGACTTTTTGTTGACGTTCGGCCGTAACTGCCAGATTAATAGCGAGAATATCGGTTTTGTGGTTTATCAGATTTTCGAAATCGTTGTCGAGGTTGTTAGATACGTTTACTTCCAAATCGAGATTGAGCGATTTTGCCAAATCGCGTAACAATTCATACTGATACCCCATCAGCGTTCCGCGATAAACAAAGTAACTTATTGAATTATAATCGGTTGTAGCGATAAGTTTACCCCGTTTTTCAATTTCGGGCAAGTCGTAACTTTCGGGCTCTTGTTCGGCTTTTTTGCTATGACACGCCATAAGTAGCAAGGTTGCGCATAAAAGAATTGATATTTTTTTAAACACATTCATAAGCCCGCAATAAACTTTTAAAAATATAGAAAAAAATCAGTTCTCGCAAAACTGAATTATTTGTAGGCAAAAAAAATCCGACTCACAAACCTTCGCAAGTCGGATTCTCATTATCGATATAAATTCATTATCAATACTTTGGGTATATTTTCAGATTATGAAATGCAAACGCCATCAAATCAGCATTTTCTTCAATCCATTTTGAAGTTGGTTTGCCGGCTCCATGCCCTGCATTAGTCTCGATGCGGATAAGCACAGGCGCCGCCCCATGCTGATGCTCTTGCAATGTGGCTGCATATTTGAATGAGTGAGCAGGCACAACGCGGTCGTCGTGGTCGCCTGTAGTTACAAGGGTTGCCGGATAAGCCGCATCTTTTATGGTGTGCAGTGGCGAGTAGCTGAGCAGATATTGGAACATTTGCGGGCTGTCTTCGCTTGTGCCGTAATCGGTTGCCCAATGTTTACCGATGGTAAATTTATGATAGCGCAACATATCCATAACGCCGACAGCAGGCAACGAAACTCCGTATAAATCAGGGCGTTGGTTTACAACTGCACCAACAAGCAATCCGCCATTTGAACCACCTTGCAGCACAATATTGCCAGCCGTAGTGTAACCTTCGGCAATCATATACTCGGCAGCGGCAATGCAATCGTCAAACACATTTTGTTTTTGCATCAGAGTGCCGGCCTTGTGCCAAGCGTCGCCATATTCACCACCACCGCGCAAGTTCATCTGGCAATAGATTCCGCCTTGCTCAAGCCATGCCAAACGTGTAACGCTGAACATTGGCAAAAGCGAAATATTGAAACCGCCGTAACCATACATCCACACTTTGTTTGAGCCGTCAAGTCTGATGTCCTTTTTGTGCACAATAAACATCGGTATTTGCGAGCCGTCTTTGCTTGCATAAAAAACTTGCTTTGTTACGTAGCCGCTACCATCAAAATTAATTTCAGAACGATGATAAAGTTCTGATTTATTGCTTTTTACATCATATTTATAGATATTTGACGGCGATGTGAAAGATGTGATGGTATAGAATATTTCGTTGTCATCCTTTTCACCGTCAAAACCTGATACAGCACCAATTTCAGGAAACTCAACATCGTATAAATAGTTGCCGGCCAATGAATAAACTTCGAAATGGCTTTGTGCGTCTTTGGTGTACTCGGCAAATAATTTTTCAGTTTTAGCCGTAACCGATGACAGCACATTTTCTTTTTCTGGAATGATGGTTTGCCAATTCGCACTTTCAGGTTTTTTGGGGTCGATGGCCACAAAACGATACTTTGGCGCATCGAAATTAGTGAGTGTCAGCAATTTGTCATTGCAAATATCATATACCGCATAATCAGAATCAAAATTGCCGACAATACATTGCGCTTCGCTATTTTCTTCTAAATCTTTTATATACAACATATTACCCGATGTTGATTCAGCAGCATAAATAACAAGAATATGTACGCCTTTAAATGTTTGCGTATAAAAACTACGTTCGGGGTGTTTGGGGTCTTCAAATATCAGTTTATCAGCCGATTGCGGGGTTCCAATTTTGTGATAATAAACTTTGTTATAGATATTTGCCGCCGTAAGCGCATCATTATCAGAAGGTTCGGGATAACGCGAATAGAAAAAACCATCGCCGTACCACGATATTCCCGAAAATTTCACCCATCTGATATGGTCGTCAAGAGTTTTGCCTGTCGCAATTTCTTTAACATAGATTTCAGTCCAATCAGAACCGGCGCGAGCTATGGCATAGCCTAAATACTTACCATCGTGCGATACAGCTTCAGTTGAAAGTGCCGCAGTGCCATCGTCAGACAATGCGTTTGGATTCAACAATTCAACAGTCTCGCCGCCAAGTGTATCGCTATAATACATGACACTTTGGTTTTGCATTCCGTCCTTTTTAAACCAGAAATATCGCCCCGCATACCTAACCGGCTCCGACATTTTCGGATAATTGTAAAGTTGTTCTAATCGTTTTTTGACTTGACCACGAAACGGGATTTTTTCTAAATAACTGAATGTCAGTTGGTTTTGTTCTTTAACCCATTGCGCGGTTTCGTCAGAATTGTCATCTTCGAGCCAACGATAAGGGTCGGCTACTGGCTGACCAAAATATACGTCAACCGTATCAACTTTTTTTGTCATCGGATAATTAATTTTGTTTTGTTGGCAGCCCGATGCGATGAAAGTAATCGCAAGTGCTGGAAGAAATTTGTTTAACATAAAGTGTAGTATGTGAAGAGTAATGTATAATGAGCAATGTATGAAGTTATAAGTGTAATGCGCAAAATGTAATTTAAACACTATTTTTTAACCTGTTAAACATTTTTTGGTATTTCATGACTTAAACAGTGCAATGTTCCAAGTCCCCAAATCAAGTCGGTGGCATTGATGCCGATGATTTTGCGATTTGGGAAAATTTTCTGATAGGTGTTGATTGCAACTGCATCGTTGGCATCGTTGAAAGTTGGCACAAGCAAGCCTCCATTTACATAGATAAAGTTAACATAACTTGCCGGCAACCGCATATCTTCAAAATCGATGCGCGATGGCATTGGAATTCTCACAACTTGCAGTTTTCTACCATTAAAAAGCGTTGTATTTTCCAGAATATCAATATTATGTTCAAGTTTCAAATGATTTTCGTCGTTTTTGTCAGGCTCGCAGCAGGCGACTACGGTGTCAGGCGAAACAAAACGACAAATGTCATCAACATGGCCGTGCGTGTCGTCGCCAGCAATGCCTTCGGCAAGCCAAATCACTTGCTTTACACCTAAATAACCGGCAAAAACCTGTTCATAATCAGCTTTTGTAAAACCTTGATTACGAACTTGTTGCGTTGGATGCAAAAGACATTCTTCGGTTGTTACAAGCACACCGCTGCCATTATGGTCGATTGCGCCGCCTTCAAGCACGACTCTCCGACCACGATACATGACACTGGTGCAAGGCAAGCCAAGCACATTAGCAACCACTTGCGGCACTTTTCTGTCTTTCAGATTATTAGAATATTTAGCCCAGCCGGTAAATCCAAAATGGAGCATTTCGAGGTTTCCATTATTGCGAACGGTTATCGGGCCAGAATCGCGCATCCAATTTCGGTTTGTATCCAATTGGAAAAGTCTGATTTGCCGCATGTTAGCATGTGCGCGCTGGAGCATATCGGTTACTTGCGCTTGGCGTCGGTCGTCTTTAACCATAAGCAGCACAGGCTCAAATTCTTGGGTGAATTCGGCTCGTTCG
>CALBPW010000099.1 GCA_937899145.1 uncultured Bacteroidota bacterium | reverse complement strand
TTGGCTTGTTTTCTTCGGGCAGCGACGGGTCTATAAGTATGTCGTCGAACGTTACGCCTTCGTTTTCAAATGTTTGCAGCATTTTTGCCTGAACCTTGTCGAAGTTCTCCTGCGGATTCGACGGCGTGCCTAATCCATCTTGATTGCTTACTATAACAAGTTCAAAATCAAGGTTTTTGCGTATAAAGTAGAGATTACGTAATACGCCCGGTAAAAATTCTAATTGTTCAAGATTGTCAACCTGAAATGTAATGGGTGGCTCTACAATTAGTGTGCCGTCGCGGTCGATAAACAAAGCACGTTTTTTCATTTGTTTATAATTATTTACAAAAATTATTTAAAGCGTTAATTAAAGATTTGTTTTCCTCTTTTGTACCAATGGTTATTCGCAAACCATTATTGCACAATGCAACATTATGTCGGCTGCGCACAACAATTCCGCAGTTGGTAAGGTAGCGGTAGATGGCAGGTGCGTCCGAAACTTTTGTCAGCACAAAGTTTGCGTTGGTCGGGTAGGTGCATTCAACACATTTACAAGCGTTTAGCTGTTCAATTAGCTCTTTGCGATTTTGCAATATCTCTTTTACCATAAGGTTTTTATCGGATTCGCGGTCAAGTGCCTTAAACACAGTCTCTTGCGTGAGAATATTGATGTTGTATGGGTATTTGATTTTCAGCAGCACATCAATTATGTCTTTTTGTGCAAAAGCCATTCCGCAGCGCAGCGCAGCCATTCCCCAAGCCTTGCTAAATGTTTGCAGCACAATCAGATTCGGATATTTTTCAATTGCCTTTGTAAACGACTCTGTTTCAGCAAAATCGATATAAGCTTCGTCAACAACTACGATGCCGTTGAAATTCTCAATAATCTTCACAATATCAGCTTTTTGCATCAGATTGCCCGATGGGTTGTTGGGCGAGCAGATGAAAATCAGTTTTGTGTCAGGAGTTATGGCAGCAAGTATTTTGTCGGTTTGTAGCTGGAAATCAGGCGTCAGCAGAATCTCGTCAATCGGAGTCTCGTTGATTGCGGCCTGCACCTTATACATTCCGTAGGTGGGCGGATTGATAATGGCGCGGTCAATCGTCGGGCGACAGAAAGCCCTGAAAAGCAAGTCGATAGGCTCGTCGCTGCCGTTGCCGAAGAACACTTGTTCGGGTAGTACGCCTTTTATTTTTGCCACTTTTAGGCGCAATGGCGTTTGGCGTGGGTCGGGGTAGCGGTTGTAGCCGTCGCCGGCAAGCGAACCAAGCGAATTCTCATTTGCATCTAAAAATATGGCTGCTTCGCCTTCAAACTCATCGCGGGCGCAGGAATAAGGCTCCATTGCAAGCACGTTCGGGCGGACAATTTTATTTAAATCAAAACTTGACATAATACCATTTATTTAATTGTAAATTAGTATTTCTAATTCCTAATTTTTAATTTTTAATTTTCAATTTCCTTCAATCTCACCGTCACCGCATTCTTGTGTCCGTCGAGCATTTCGGCGGCAGCCATAATTTGAAT
>CALBPW010000098.1 GCA_937899145.1 uncultured Bacteroidota bacterium | reverse complement strand
TTCTCCTCGCGCTCGTTTATGTAGTCGCTGATGTGTTCGCGGCGGCTTTTGGTGATGGCGATGCGGCCTGAGCGCACGTATTGCAGCACACATTTGTACTCTTGCAGTGCGGCGTAAAGCGACTCAATGTCCTCCGTCAGTCCGCTTTTCGTAACTATGGCGTAAGTGGGGTTCACCTCAACAATGTTGGCATCGTGCAGTCGGATTTGGCGCGAAATGCCCTTTTCGTTCAGCATTATCGGGGTCGAAATCTTGAACAGCCCGCATTCTTGTATAAATATCTCATCGTCAGTGTAATAGTTAGCCTGAAGAACATCAATTTTCTTCTCAATCTGGCGTGTTATCTTGTCGATGGTTTCCTCATCGCTGTAGCAGGTGATGGTGTATTTGTGAATGCCTTTGATGCTCGATGCCGACACATTCAGGCTTTCAATATTCACCTGACGGCGCGTGAATACGGCGGTTATCTGGTTTAGCAGTCCCGCAAGGTTCTCCGAGAAAACCAGAATGGTGTATAAAGTTTTGTTCTCTTGTTCCATTTTATCTATTTGTTTTTCAATTCAATAAATCATCCGATTGACTGGCTCAACAATCTGTTGCCGTTGTCATTTAAACTCCAGCACCATATCATCAACATCGTGTCCTGGGGCGCACATCGGCATTACGTTGCCTTCTTCTTCAACTGCCACCTGTAGCAGATACGGGCCTTTGGTTTCCATCATTGTGCTAACGGCGGCGGCAAGGTCTTTACGGTCGATAACTGTCTGACACGGAATCTGATAGGCTTCGGCAATCTTCATAAAATCGGGATTTGTCATCGGGGTGAACGAGTAGCGGCGGTTGAAGAACATCGCCTGCCACTGGCGGACATTGCCTAAATAGTTGTTGTTCATCAAGATGAGTTTCACCGGAACCTGATGTTCCATAATAGTGCCAAACTCCTGAATGGTCATCTGCAGGCCTCCGTCGCCAAGAAAGACGCACACATCGCGGTCAGGTGCGCCAAATGCCGCGCCAATGCCAGCCGGAATGCCGAATCCCATTGTTCCCATTCCGCCCGATGTTACTACACTGCGCTTTTGTGTAAACTTGAAGTAACGCGCTGCCATCATCTGGTTCTGACCAACATCTGTTACCATAATAGCCTTATTTTCAGTCTGTTTGGTAACAGCATCCACCACTTCGCCCATTTTTATCGGACCGCTGGTCGGGTGTACTTCTTTTTCAATTACAGCAGTCCGTTCTTTTTCAAAATAAGGCTTGAAACTCTCAATCCACTCGGTGTGGCTGTTCTTTTTCAGCAGTTTGTTCACTTGTGCCAATGTTTGTTTGCAGTCGCCAAGCACAGCTACATCAACTTTCACGTTTTTATTGATTTCGGCAGGGTCGATGTCGAAATGGATTTTTTTGGCTTGAGTGGCGTAGGTGCTTAATTTTCCGGTAATTCTGTCGTCAAAGCGCATACCAACGGCAATCAGAAGGTCGCACTCTTGTGTTTTTACGTTTGAGGCAAGGCTGCCGTGCATTCCGAGCATACCAACATTTAACTTGTGAGCCGATGGCAAAGCCGACAAGCCTAACAGTGTGCAGCCGGCCGGCATATCGGCTGTTTCCAACATCTGGAGCAGCTCGTCTTGTGCATTGCCAAGTTCAACACCCTGACCAACCAACACCAATGGGCGTTGTGCCGCGTTAATCATTGCGGCGGCATCGCTCACGGCAATGGGGTCGGTTTCGGGTACTGGCACGTAGCCGCGGATATAGTCGATGTGTTGCGGCTCGTATTCAACCATGCCCACCTGTGCATTTTTGGCAAAGTCGAGTACTACAGGACCCGGGCGGCCAGTGCTGGCAATGTAGAATGCGCGGCTGACAGCCCACGCCACATCCTCGGGGCGGCGAATCTGGTATGCCCATTTGCTGATAGGCTGTGTAATGCCCACAAGGTCAACCTCTTGGAATGCGTCGCTGCCCAAAAACGATGCTCCCACCTGACCGGCAATCACCAC